>CANCUC010000143.1 GCA_947381255.1 Actinomycetota bacterium | reverse complement strand
GGCGCAGGCGCCGCTGGTTGTGGAGTTCCAGATACAGAAGCTGAAACCGGACCAGTACCAATCTGGTTAACCGCAGCTACACGGAAGAAGTAAGTGACGCCATTCTTTAGGTTCGCAATGCTAATGGTTGCTAATGAAGAACCAGTATTCGCAATCGCAACGCTCCAAGGACCATTTGCAGAGAGAGCCTGCTCAACTGTGTAGTAATCAACACTGTATCCACCATTAGATACAGGAGGCGTGAAGGTGAGAACTACTTTCTTGTCGCCAGCTACTGCGGTTAATTTTGTGACGGCATCCGGAGCTGCGCCAGGAGCTGCAAGGATCACACTCGATGCTCCGGCGCCGACACCGGACATTGGTGTTACGCGACTCTCATAGGTAGATCCATTTGTGAGTCCTGAGATTGTGGCAGTGGTTGCGCTACCCGAAGCAGTTTGAACTGTCGTCCATGCGGCACCATCAAGACTCTGCTCAACTTGGAAACCAGTGATTGAACCCGTTGGCGCGCCGGCAGGGTATGCCCAACCAACGGTCACAGTCTTGGACGCGCTGGAAACAATGTGAAGTGAGAGTGGCGCACTTGGAAGCGCAGCTGCATTCGTAGCTAGGACTGCAGAAAGTCCCTTTCCAAAGTTGGTGATGGCACTTACGCGGAATGTGTAAGTGGTGAAGTTCTTCAATCCCTGCAAGTTAACTTGCGTTACATCGCCAGGTGTTGATGAAGCCAGTGTCCAGTTGGTTCCGTCGGTGCTCTGCTCAATAACGTAGTTGTTGATCTTCAATCCACCGGTATCGGTTGGTGCAGTCCAGCTCAAATCAACTTGGCTATCTCCAGATTGCGCGGTCAAGGCCGTTGGCGCTTGAGCCACAACACCTGGAGTTACAGAAACAATAGAAGCTACACCGGTACCGGCATCACCACTTGGAGTTAAGCGGAAGATTGTTGATACGCCGTTGGACAATCCAGTGACCACGGATGAGGTAGCAGTTGTTGGCAGAGTTACAGCCTTTGAGAAGGTCTGACCGTCAACGCTGTAATCCAACAGGTAACCCTTACGGTTATCGTCCTTAGGGTTGGACCAAGACAAGGTAACTTGCTTATCTCCGCCAACACCCGTAAGAACCGGCGCCGCAAGAGGAAGAGGAACGGTAATCGTTGGAAGTCCGCCGGAAGGAGGAGGAATAAAAGGAACAATTGGAGCTGAGTAAACGGGGAGTGCCAAGGTGAAGGTCGCAGGAGTACCTTGACTTATAGGCGTTCCGGTTCCATCAAGCTCATATCCGTTGACCCAGAAGTGGTAAGTCAAACCTGAGACCAAATTACTAATTGTGCATGTCGGAAGTGTGTTGTCGACACAAGTTGCCGTTTGAAGATTATTTGCGTCCGTTCCGTACTGGATTACGTATTCACCTGCGGTGGCAGATGGGAATGCAGGCAAGCCTGATGGAACATCCCATGTGGCTAACACAGGAACAACTGCGTCATAGCCACGTGGGACCACCTTGAAGTTCGTAATCGCATCGAGATGTACCGGCAAATATTGTGTGCTGGTCGATGTGATGTTTACAGCGTCTGGAGCGGCCGCGCTATTTGCATAATAGTTACTGTCACCGTTGTAGTTACCACCGGCTACATAAGTTCCAACTGTAGGCAGATCTTCTTTACAGGTAAATGTTAAAGCGTGGGCCACGATGATGGCAGGCGATTGATCCACACACGTGCTCGTATTTCCAGTACCTGAAATACTCCACGTAAAGGTTCCTGTTGGCGTTGTAGCCGTTGCTACACCGGTCACAACTGCGTTGAAGTAGACGGAACCACCTGCGGCAGGAGAGCCAGAATGCAGAACCGTGACGACTGGATATACCTTGTCGATAACGATTGGGGCGGTGACAGCGGTATTCGCGAAATAGTTGTTATCTCCAGGATAAGAGGCAGTAATTCTGTAGGTGCCTGCATTTGCCGCGACGAAGGTATAAGCCTGTACGTTGCCAGTATTACCTGAAGTCGATGCCAAATTGGTTTGAGTTCCCGTTGGACCAACTACCGTCCAAAGAATTGCACGTGATGGCGCAGGACCACCAGGTGAGGCATTTACCGTTGCTTGAACCGTGATCGTATCTCCGAGTACAGGAGAACCAGGAGAAACATTGAGATCAATAGTAGGAGTTGAAGGTCCAACCGTGACGCTGGCAGATGAGCTTTGTCCAACGGATAAGTAGTTGGTATCTCCAGGATAAGAAATATAGGCCGCGTAGGTTCCCGCCGTTGAAACGGTTACAGTGCAGGTATAAGTGGTGCTTACGCCAGTAACCGACGGCCCTCCAGTTGACGCACAAATTTGTGGGGCCGCGCCATTCAAAAGGACGGTCCAAGTAATTGATCCTGTCGGAGCAGAAGAACCAGTAACACCGGCAACAACTGCAGTGAAGGTGATTGGGGCGCGGAAGACATTGCTTAGCGCGGCGCCTGTCACCGTAATAGTTGGAGCAACATGCGGAACCACAACTGTGATTGGGAACGAGTTGGCTGAGTTGTAGTTGATATCACCTGGGTAGTTAGCGACGGCATGGTAAGTACCGGCAGTTGCAGTTGCCATGAGACAAGAGAAGGCGGTTGTAGGTGAAGCTAGGCCAGAATCATCTTCAGTTGCGCCAGTTGTGGTACAAGGAATGCTTATTCCCTGAGGATTTGTCACAGTCCAATTCATGGTTCCAGCAGGAAGAACATCTCCTGAGAAGCACAAGGAACCGGCGAGGCGATCGGAGGAGTTTACGCAAGTGTAAGTCGTTGTTGGGGTTGCTGCCGTTGATGAACCGGAGGTTGTGCAACTTGTTCCGCTAAGTGTACCTGTTCCTGGATCGCAAGAGTACGTGTGAGTAACTGGTCCAAGAATATTGCTCGTTCCATCAACGCAATCGCTTCCAGAAATGGTACCCACTGGACAGCTGACAGTATCGGTAGCTGCAGTAGTAACTGGATCAATCACGCAGTTCGAGCCAACAACATGACCTGTTCCCGGTGCACAACTGTAAGAAGTCGATGAATTGACTGCTGAAGGAGTTCCAGTTGGACCAGATACGCGAGCGGTTAGCGTTGTCACTCCGCCGAGAGTTGGTGTGGCGGAAGCAGAAACGGTGATTGAAACAATCGGTATTAAGGTCTGCACTGCCACGGTTACGGTATTCGAGACCGAGGCTAAGTAATTACTGTCTCCAGTAAATGTGGAAGTTACGATATAGGTTCCGTAACTTGATTCGGTTACATTACATACATACGTCGTGACATTACCGACTGAGGTTGAAGTTGCAGGAGCATCGCACGCTGTGACACCTGACGTTTCATGAGAGTCAAAGGTCCAAATTGGCGTACCAGTTGGAGCTGCCGCACCCGTTGGTCCAGTCACTGTCAACGTGAATACTGCGTTACCGTTCAATGTGCCGTCGCCAACTCCAGTCAAAACCGCAGTCGGTGTTACTTTCGGAATTGTTACGGTAGTTGGAGCGGTTGTTGGAAGTGAGGTGTAGTTGTTGTCACCTGAATAAGTCGCAGCGACTATGTAATCCCCAATATTGGTAGCATGCAAGACACAGGTATAAATCGCGGAATATCCGTTGGTTCCTGGGTTTGGGCCGGTCTCGCTATCGCAGGCAACTTTCTGTCCACCAGACACCGACCAGGTCAAAGTACCTGAAGGACGAATGCCCGTGCTTGCTCCGACAATTACAGCTGTTGCTGTGATGTCATTACCCAACGTTGGAGTCGTAGGTGAAATAACCAAAACGATTGAAGGTGTAGCAGGAGCAACGGTGTCAGTAACAGGACCAGCGGCTATTGCAGAGTAATAAGCACTTCCGTTATAGGTGGCGCTTACGGTGTATGGACCTGCCACCGGAGCTGCGATGGTGCAGGTGTAGAACGTACTTACTCCGCTAACAGTTGAAGCAGGTGTTGTTGTACATGTGCTCGCCTGACCTGAAACAGTGAAAATGACACTTCCCGTTGGTGCACCTAGAGTGCTGATTCCGGTAACTACTGCCTGGAACACAAGCGTTGCACCAGTCTGAGCCCCAATTGAAGGTGAGCTCAAAGCGATGCTTGGTGCAATCGATCCGAGATTAATGGTGATAGTCGATGAAGTCGCGCTCAAATAGTTTGAATCGGCAGCGATAGTCGAACTTACGTGATAAGACCCTGGAGTATTCGGGGTGAAGTTGCAAGTGAAGGTCACAACACTGCCCGAGGTGGAACCT
>CANCUC010000142.1 GCA_947381255.1 Actinomycetota bacterium | reverse complement strand
CGGTTCGTGTGGGAATATCCGTTACAGGAACTATGGCATTCGGAAACGGAAACGCGGTTTGGCCAGGAGGTGTTAACGCTGGTTACACCTACCTAACCGCGGTAACGGGAATCGGTTCGGCAATGACCAGCCTCTCCGGTGCTTTTTATAACTGTACTTCGCTCTCAAGCGTGCCAGCATCCATCGCTGGTAACAACATCACCAATATGAGCTTTGCTTTCTTGGGTGCTTCTACATTCAATGATGCAAATATTTCGACGTGGGATGTTAGCAAGGTCACGAACTTCACCTCGATGTTCTCAGGTGCAACTCTCTTCAACCAGGATCTCAGTAACTGGGATACGCACCTAGCAACAAACATGACTTCGATGTTCCAGAACGCCACAGCGTTCAACAACGGAAGCGCTTCAGGTGTTTCGAATTCGAAGATGAACACATCTGCAAATCTTTGGAACGTTGGACTCGTAACCAACTTCACTTCGATGTTCCAAGGTGCCACAGCTTTTAATTCAAGCATTTCAAGTTGGGCCCCTGGCTTTACCGCAGCAGCGGCGACCAACTTAACGTCGATGTTCCAAGGCGCAACTGCATTTAACCAGGATGTAAGTTCGTGGAACACCTTCTGGGTTACAAACGTAACCTCCATGTTCAACGGAGCTACCGCTTATAACAATGGCGGAAGCGCTTTGGCTTACTCTGGCTCTGGAAATATTTGGAATCTCGGCAAGGTAACCACCTTTACCTCGATGTTCCAAGGTGCAACTGTCTTTAATCAAAATGTGAGTTCATGGGACACCCACCTAGCTACAAATATGTCCGCGATGTTCAGCGGGGCTACAGCCTTCAATAACGGTGGATCCGCGCTTAGTTACTCTGGGTCTGGAAATATCTGGAATACCACTCTTGTAACCACTTTTGCGAATATGTTCCTAAATGACACAAACCTCAACGTAGCAATGTCAGGCTGGAAGCTTGGATCAGCTACCACTAACGTCTCAGCGGCATCGATGTTCCAAGGTGCAACCATCTTCAACCAGGATGTAAGTACATGGGATACCAGCAAAGTCATCACCATGGCTTCTATGTTCCAAGGTGCAACGGCTTTTAATAACGGTGGAGTGGCACTTAGTTACTCTGGATCCGGAAATATCTGGAACACCTCATTGGTTGCCACCTTCACAAGCATGTTCCAGTCAGATACCAACTTAAACGTTGCAATGTTGAATTGGTTGTTGGGTAGCTCCACCACTAACGTCAATGCAACCTCCATGTTTAACGGTGCAACTACTTTTAATCAGAACATCTCTACATGGAACACCACTCAAGTTATAAACATGACATCCATGTTCCAAGGAGCTACAAACTTCAACCAGGACATCAGCGCTTGGAACACCGGAAAAGTCACCACGATGGCTTCCATCTTCCTCACCTCGGCAGAGAATCAGAATCTCGGCGCGTGGAATATCACAGCACTTACTGGAGCGGCACTCACCACGTGGGAGAGCAACTTTGGCGTAGCCGCGTATAGCCAAACTCTTGCTGGTTGGTCGGCACAGGCATTTAAGACCGGTGTGACAATGTCTTCGGCTGCTGCGCCTGTCACCTACTACAACCAGTCGGGACTTCTCGCTCGTTCCGCTTTGGCAGGTAGAACAACTGCAGTTACGGCAATTACCTCCGTAGGATCAGTTGCTACATACACAGTTGCAAGCACGACTGGATTGATAGTTGGCCAACCTGTGGCAATCACAGGATCTGCGGTCGCGGCTTATAACGGTACTTTCACGATTCTAAGCGTTCCAAATGGAACTACCTTTACAACATTTACAACTGGCTCCGGTGCCGGTGGAACCGCCCAAGCAATTTTTAGCAATCCAATTGCAGTGAGCGCAATCTCTGGATCAGGAACTGTCGTCACTTACACACTTGCAAGTACAACCGGACTTGCTACTGGGCAAACAATTACCATTCAAGGTGCAACCACGGCAGGATTTAACGGATCTTTTGTTATCACATCAGTCAACCCTGGTTCATCAACAATCACGGTTGCAAACGTAACTACGGGAGCCTCCTCAACTGCCTTTGCCGGTCTCGTTGGCGGATGGACTATTTCAAACGATCAGAATTATGCCTACACGGCTTCATATGTTGTCAGTAATGCCACCCCTGCAGTCGGTAACACCATTACCTTTACTGCAACAGTCACTGGTACAAACCCACCAAACATCGCACCGTCGAGCGCCAATCTGGCTTCCATGTGGACCATTGGTGGAACTGCCAACGTTACTTCATGCACCACTTTGCCGGCCGTCACGGTAGTTGGAAACGTATCTACTTACACCTGCCAGGTAATTGTTATCAACGGCGGAACTTATACCGCGTCATTTGTCTACCCAGGAGATAGTTTCTACATTCTGAGGACTGCAACGGCTGGAGCTCCCTCTGTGGCTACAGCGGCTCGCGCAACTCCGACGGTTGTCGTCTATGGAAATAACACCGTTGCTACGCTGGGTTCCACGGTCACCTTTACGGCAGCCGTGATCGGAGCTGCAAACGGTTCCACCCCAGCAGGTACCTTCGCCGTCACCGCGACCAGCGGAACTGGTGCTCTCGCTACATACACCGTCGCAAGTACTGCCGGACTTTTCTCTGGACAACAAGTTGTAATCTCTGGATCGACAAATCCTCTTTACAACGGCACATACACAATCACCGTTACTACGGGAACGAAATTCACAACTAATAGCACTGGTACCGGTGCTTCAACGGGCACCACGGTCACAACCTGGGTTTGGGCACTGAACGGAACTGGCGGCACCGGAAAAACTTGTACATCAACGTCTTTATCTCCAACCGCAAGTAGCGGATCTTCTACAAACAATATTGCGCTTTGGACGTGCACGGTCACTGCAACAACTGCTGGTACGTATGGCGCAACCTTCACCTACCTCGGTGATAGCAACTACACCAACGTAACCGCAACTGCATCAGGAACTTCTGCCGCCGCCACGACAAGTGGTACCGGAACCGTCATGACGTATACGATTCCTAATTCGGCAGTTCTCACCGTCGGACAAACTGTGACAGTCAGCGGAGCAAGCATCGCTGCATACAACGGCACTTTCACTATCAATTCGATTCCAACAGGTACGACCTTTACGGTTCTAGGAACTGGAACTGGAGCTGCTTCTGGAACTACTGTTGCTGCAGCTGCAACCACAACGGTTGCTACCTACACTCCAGTAATCGCCGTTAGCGGAAATTTCACAACTATCCTTCCTGGTCAAACCGAAACATTTACGGCGACTTTGACAGTTCCAAGTCTTGCGGTTGCTCCCACTGGTACTGGAGTCTGGACGGTCACAGGTACGTCAAGTCCTACTTGTTCTGTCGCATCAACTCCAAGTGGTGGACCACCTCAAACGACCTACACCTATAGCTGTACCTTAACGACGGCAACAATCGGAAACTATGGAGTCAATTTCAATTACCCAGGCGATTCCAACTACAGCGCAGTAACTCTTACATCATCTTCAAATACTGTCGCTGTTGCTAAAAATACGCCGACGGTTAGTTTTGCTAGCTCTACAAACCCAGCCACCGCTAACAGCCCAGCGACATTCACATTTACTGCAACAGTTACCCCAACACTTACCCAAGGACCTTTCCCTGCACCTACTGGCAATGGAAGCTGGGTCCTCTCTGGATCGGGTGCGATAAAAGCACCTGCAGCGACCTGTTCAACAACTGGTCCAGCTTCAGGAACTACTGGGGCATCAAATGCTGCGAGTGCAGTGACGTACACATGTACGGTCACGGGTGCTACCAACACCGGTGATTACATCGCAGTCTTTACCTACGCCGGGGATTCCAACTACACCTCAGTTGTAAGTGGAAATTCATCGACAACAACCGTATCTGCTTACTCTCCATTGAACAGTATTCCGATTCAGGGAAGCCCAACTTCTGCAACCCTAGGTTCACTCATCTCATTTGTTGCACCCGTCACTGGCCCAACTAATGGTGTGACACCAACCAATGGTGTTGGAACTCCAGCGTGGACGATTGTGGGACCTGGAAGCCCATCATGTGTGGTCTCTGACGGACTTTCCCCAGTAGGCGCACAAGGTGCTGGTTCGTCGACCAACAATATTGCGAACTACACATGTTCCTTCTACGCGAGCGTGGCTGGTTCATATTCTGCGACATTTGTTTATCCTGGAGACGGCAATTACAACGCGGTAACCCTCAACACGACTGCACTGACGAAGGTGACCGTCGCTCAATACTCTCCATCAGTAGTGGTCACCGCTTCAGCATCACCCGTAATTTTGGGTGCCACACTCACATTCACTGCAACAGTTACTGGTCCAACTAATGCTGTCTCACCAACTGGCACCGCCGGTTGGGCAATCACTCTCAATGGCGGAGCGACTGGATTCTCCTGTTCCGGTTCAACCACGCCAGTCGGTGTGGGTGCTGTAGCAACGTACACATGTAATTTCACCGCGCCCGTTGTCGGATCATTCGGTGCAACATTCACCTATCCAGGTGATACCAGTTACACCTCCGTTTCTGCCACAGCTCTTCCAACACCTTCACGAATCACAGTCAACAATGGTTCGCCAAATGTCACGGTGACTACAAGCTCTCCATCTGCCGCACTTGGATCTTCATTCACCTTCACTGCTCAAGTTTCAAAGATTGCGGGAGCATCGCTTCCAACTGCGGTTGCGGGTACCTGGACTATTTACGTCAACGGAAATAGCAGTCGACTTGTCGGGGGAGTGAGTACTCCTTATGTTTGCTCGTCCACCCCAGCGACAACATCTGACGCAACGTCCGTTTCCTACACCTGTCCTGTAACTGCGGTAAATGGCGGCGTCTACACCGCCACTTTTAGCTATCCTGGAGACAGTAACTACAGCGCAAGTATTTCTAACTCTCTACTTACACCTACGACCAGTATCGCAACAGTTAACCCAACGAGCATTGTGGTAACTGCCAATTCGTCGACCGCAAACCTCGCCGATCAAATCACATTCACGGCGCAGGTAACCGGAACTGTTAATGCGGATGTTCCAACTGGATCTGGAACATGGAGTCTCACCGGAGTTACAGGTGTAACCAGTTGTTCTTCCACCTCTGGCCCAATTAACGTTTCGGGTGTCGCTACGTACACATGTACTTTGGCGCACGCAATCAAGGCAGGTACCTATGGTGCGAGCTTTAGCGTTGCAACTGATGGCACATATAACGCCGTAGCAAATACGGCTTCAAGCACCTCAACTTTGGTATTCCAATACCTACCTAACGTTTCAGTCTCCGCTAGCGCAGCGACAGCGGCTCTTGGTTCAACAATTACATTTACCGCAACAATTCAAGGACCAGCAAGCGGTCCCGCTATAACCGGTACTGGTACTTGGCAGATCACCGGTGTTTCGGGAATTAACTGTTCAACCGACTCAGGGTTAATTGGTTCAGCAAGTAC
>CANCUC010000141.1 GCA_947381255.1 Actinomycetota bacterium | reverse complement strand
GTAGAAGTAAACCCCGGTTAAATATTGATATTTACCATAGCGGAATAGTTGGCTCCTACCCCTCCGGTCATTCATCCAACGCGCTCCTCGCATGGGGCGCTCTGGCGTATCTCTTGTATCGCTACACCAAATATTGGTCCACCTTCCATTTCCAGCGTTCGCAGAAGTTCCAAAAGCGATCTGCTCTAAAGCCGGACAGAAGATTCTGCTCAAAGGTAAGAACTACATCTGCGTTAAGAAATCTGGCAAGCTGCACTGGCAGTTATTAACGCCTGCCAAACCACCAATCACCTTGCATCCAACGCCAACTCCGACCTCTACACCAGCGAGTGCTCACTCAACGACGCCTTCACCAGAAGCGACGCACTCGACTCCGCCAGCACCTGCTCCAAGCGTTACATCAACACCTCAAAAAGTTTCAGGTTTTATTGCGGCAAAACTCTCTGAACTAACAGAGGGGAAATCAAAGATTGTTGTTGCTAAAGATCTCAAGGGTAAATCAGTTTCACTCGCGCTCTTTCTATCTTCAGGTGTTGTTACAGCTCACTCAGTTGTTTGCACGCATCAGGGTTGCTTTGTTGGCGAGGCCGACAAGACTCTCGCTTGCCCTTGCCATGGATCAGTCTTTGATGGACGTACGGGTGCTGTTATAAATGGACCTGCCCGCTCACCGCTCCAAAGTTACAAGGTTGCCGAAGCCGGTGGAGAGATTTACATTCAATCTGACATCTAAAACCTGCAGTACTTCAACTCAACCTGTCCAAATGCATTTAAGGTTGATTTAATACACCAGTGAGTGATTCCTCCAATATCCAACGTTCATGATGCGAGGTAAGAAAATGTCAGAATTCTCCCCACTCGAGGCACTTGGAAAAGAGTTCTGGGCTTGGAGAGCGAAGCAACAACCCCGCTCCGGCGATGACATTCCACGCATAGAAAGACCAGCACATTGGATACCGCTGTGGTCCTCTGCAGATGTGGCCCAATACAGGATTGATCTTGATAAATTTGAAAGTGCTTTAAAGCCCTTCTTTACCTGGGGAGAAATATCTACAGACACCCCAGCATCAGATTGGGTCGATGCTGCCTTGTTGCACTCTGCCTTTTCGCGAGTGCGCTGGGAACTTGACCATCTAGAGATATGGCGCCGGCAGCCACGTTTCTACATAGATCAAACTATTGGGGTCATATTCGATTACTTGACCCCACTTCAGATTGACGAAGAGGCACTTACTAATGTCCGTCGCATTCTCAAAAGTTTTGGAGAAACACTTTCAGCGGGGCGAACAAATCTTGCTGGAAGCGCTTATAAAGAACTTGCGATGGAATCAATCGCAGAGCTTGCAGATATCGAGTCTCAGATGAAATCAGTAAGTGAAAACTTAACTGGATTTGTAAATCCTGAGGAGGCAAATTCACTCCTACAAGAGTTCGCTGACGGCGCCAGGGAACTTGCTCAATTCCGATCATGGCTGATTCAAGAACTCCCAACTCTTCCTAGTTTCAAGCCAATTGGGAGAGCAGGTTTTGAATGGTTCCTCCAGAATGTTGCATTCAATCCATTGACCACTAAGGAATTGATTGACATTGGAAATCTGGAATTTGAAAGAGCAATTTTCCTCGAAACAGTAACTAAGAATCGATATTCAGATATTCCTCTGCCACCTTTGCCTGAATCAGCAGAACTGCAAAGTGAAGATGAGGGGCGCTTGGAAGAAGAAGTAAGGAACTTCTACGAAGCCGAGAATCTACTTACTCAACCAGATTCCTTGGGTGAATATCTCAATGCTCCTCGTCCAAAATATTTAGAACCAATTCGATGGTTAGGTGTGACAGATGACCTCACAGGTCCATCTCGGCTAGATGTAAATGGGGTTAGTTACGTTCCTGATCCGCACCCAGAATTGCCCTATTTTTATGCGGCAAATGCCCGAGATCCGCGAGCTGGAATTGTCCATGAAGGTGCCCACTACAAGCAGATGGCAATCGCATGGCGACATGAACGAGAGATTCGACAACATTTCTATGATTCCGGTGCAAATGAGGGAATTGCTTTCTATAACGAGGAGTTAATGCTCGGTGCTGGCCTCTTTGCTGACAAACCTCACTCACAAACTTTGATGTACAACTACATGAGGCTGCGCGCTCTGCGAGTCATTATTGATGTCTCTCTTGCAACAGGTCAGATGGATATTGAGACCGCCGCAGAGTATTTAGCGCGGAAGGTTCCGATGGATATGGAGACAGCTCGCGAGGAGGCGGTATTTTTTGCCGGCTTCCCGGGACAAGGTATGACCTATCAAATTGGAAAGACGCAGATAATCAAATTGCTTGCTGATACCACCAGAAACCAGGGATCAACATTTGCGCTCCGTACATTCCACGATTACCTCTGGAAGAATGGCAATCTCCCCATCTCACTCCTTCGATATGACCTACTCGGTGACTCGAGCGATCTAGAAGTGATCATGGGTCAACGAGACCGCTCTGATGCAGAGGTCATCTGGGGCAATATTCGCAAGATGCTCGATGGATTTATGGCTAAAGATCGCGAACGCACTGATTCATTTATTGCCGATGATGTGACTTTGTGGGACTCAGAAGAGCGCGACCTCATTCATACACTCGTTGGTCTCAATCTATTGCGCGACCGTAGACCGAGTGACGGTAGCGGTCCCACCTTGTTGGGTATCGACAACATCAAACCCGTAATTTCGATTCACGGGGATTTGGCGATTGCTCGTTATGAACTCCATGTAAGAACTGAGGGCGGAGTTCATGATGAATATATAAGGAATACAGCGGTTTGGCGACGTGAAAATGGAGAGTGGAAATGCATCCACAACCATGAGGATAAATTAGTCGTATAAGACCTAATTGATACTAATTGTCCCAAATGTATTGCCTTTCACCGATAGCGCCTTTACTATTCCCAAAGTCCAAGACATTGGGCAGCTAGCGAAATGGAGCAAATAATTGGGAACCCTCAAAATAGGTAGAAGTCGCCTCGCCGCCACAATTGGCGCTGTTGCACTTGTTTCTTCCTCAAT
>CANCUC010000140.1 GCA_947381255.1 Actinomycetota bacterium | reverse complement strand
ACAAATGAGATGTTGTTAAAAACTTTAACGACCTTTGAATCAGGTAGGAATTGCTGCACTAACTCTGAAGTCGTGGTCGATTCATTATCGAGCTCTTCGATCTGACCATCGCGTTGGGGGTAGTAATTCATTGTATCCAGCACTACTTTTCCGCGAAGTTCGTCAACTGGAAGTTCCATATATTTTCCAAGTGGAATTGTCGCTACAACAATGTCGCCGGCCTTCGCGGCTTCAATTGGAGTTGTTGCACGAGCCTTTGATCCCAGCTTCGCAACCAGTTCAGACAAAGTTTCTGGTCCACGACTATTGCTGAGAACGACATCGTCGCCTGCGTTAACTGCGAGCTGAGCAACTGTACTTCCAATATTTCCGCTTCCAATAAATCCCCAAGTAGTCATTAGCCCGTCCCTATAAATCGATTAAGAGTAGAACACTAGCTGACCACGGGAAGCCCGCATGATGAACTTCTTATGAAGCCCTCCAGCAATACCAAGCCACCACGCTTCGCATACCTGCAAATGCTTCGCCTAAAGCGCTAAGAGCTTTGGGCTTTATTGGATCGGCATTTCCATGCAGGTTATCCCAGCCCCGTCGCACAGCCAGGTCATCAACCGGCCAGACATCAAGGCGTCCCAGATGAAATATCAGAAACATTTCTGCGGTCCATCGCCCAATTCCAAATAAAGGAACGAGTTCCGCAACTATCTCTTCGTCAGAAAGGTAAGTAAATTTTCTGAAGTTAATCGCTCCCGTCAGGGACGCGTCAGTTAGTTCACTGATTGTTCTAACTTTCGCTCCTGTTAATCCGACTGATTGCAATTCTTTGGTTGAAAGTTTCCCAACTCTTTGAGCAGTTATCGAACCAGCGCATTTAGTTTTCAGACGCTCAGTAATTGTTTTGGCAGCCGCCGTACTCACCTGTTGTGCGATTACAGATCGAATGAGGGATTGATAATGAGTGAGGCTTGGTTTTTCGAGTCCGAAGGTGCAAGGTGGCAGATTCTTGACAGGTGAAGCAAATGCCGGATCAATCTTGGGAATTGCCCTCTTTATGGAAGATAACTCTTTTGCTCGATCAGTCGTCACAATTCTTAGAGATCGTTTTTCGCTCTGAAGTAGGCAACCAGCGCATTCGCGTGCCCGTGGCCCATCTCAAACTTCTCTTTCAGGTGAGCCACTTGCTCCATATGTGCCAGTTTTGAAACCTTCTTCAACTCTTTCATCCAAAACTCAATGGGTTTCCCATATTTCTTCTCAATCGAGGGAAAATATGAAGCTGGGCCCATTACCTTTTTCTCAACCATGCCGGATACCTACCTTAGAATTTTTTCCATAGGACGACCTTTTGCAAGCTCATCAACCAATTTATCGAGGTAGCGAATCTTAAGCATCAAAGGATCTTCTATCTCTTGAATCTTCACTCCACAGATAGAGCCCGTAATGAGCGAAGCATTTGGATTGATCTTTGCCGCCCCAAAGAACTCCTCCAGCGTGCTTCGATTCTTTATCAATTGCAGCAACTTCTTTTCGTTATACCCAGTGAGCCAGGAAATTACTTCATGGAGCTCACCGACGGAGCGATTCTTTCGCTCCACTTTATTCGCATATGCCGGATACACATCCGCGAAGGGCATTTGAAATAACTTTTGCATAGTTCAAATATTAGAGAAAAGTTGAGTTATTGGTTAGTAGTTACCATAGGAATATCTTCAAGGTTCGTAAAAATCATTTTGCCCATCTCTCGAGCTTTAGCCATCTCAAGATCTGCTCCCCGTGATTCCCCGGGTATCCGCAGTACTGCATCACACTTCTCGAGCAAACGATGAGCTACCGGATATTGAAACTCGGTGAACTGCTCTGAGGTGTGGGTCTCTCCACCTGCTTGACGTATTACCGGCCAAGCAAGCCACTCTCCCACTACCGCCAAATGACCTTTGGCGAATATGGGGAGTGCATAGTCCTCCATGGCCTTGAGGTTTTTCGCTATAGCCGCCTCATCCCCATTTGTTCCCGACATGTAGGGGCCAGAAATGAGAATGAGAAGAGACCCTGTCATCCTTAAAGCCCTGTCTCAATTTCGTAAGCCCAGAGATCCAATTCATCTAAATCAGGAGGAGTAAATCCCTTAGCCTCTAGAGCCGATGCGATCTGAGCCCGATGCTCGGTCGCATGGTGAATTGCCTGAGAGAGAATTGTTGAACGCCATCTCTTCACCAAGTTACCTTCACCGTTCTTAAATTCAAGCTGTATGTCGTCAAGCTTTACACATTCAAAAAGTGCCTTATCTACAATCACCGCCTGCTCCTTAATGCGAGCAAGATCAGAAATTTGAGTCACGTCATCAATACAAGGATCTCCCGGCTGGGTGACTGCAGGAACCCCGCTGATTCGATAGGAGTAGTGATCGGCAGAGTCAACGATGTGATGCACGATTTCTGCGACAAACCATTCTGGGTTGGTTGCAAAGGCTTTCAATGACTCCTCGGGAAGAGTCTGAAGATGAGCAATAGTTTTCTGATTTGCCCACGCCATGTGCAGCAAAAGACGGTCAAGTGAAATAGTCATGGCTAAGGATATTAACTAAGCCTTCTTGACGATACTGGATTTCAGGTTCATTGGCCCAAACCCATCAACCTTCGCTTCAATATCGTGATCTCCGGGTCCGTCCACCAAACGTATCCCGCGGACCTTAGTTCCCACTTTCAGGGTATTTGAACTCCCCTTTACCTTCATATCTTTGATGATTGTTACATCATCGCCATCTGCCAAAATATTTCCAGATGCATCTTTGATGACCCGGGTCGCCTCTACATCAGAATCGTTCGGATTCCATTCGTGAGCGCATTCAGGACAGACGAGGAGTGAACCCATCTCATAGGAGTACTCGGACTTACATTCGGGGCATGGAGGTAATTCACTCATGAACTGAGTTTATGCTTAATTCATGAGCTCTCAGCCGAATCTGCAAAAAGTAAAGGAAACGTTAGAAACTCTTTCTCTTGCTGCCCAAAAATCTCCTCACGCCATCGCATTAGTTGGCGCGGGTTCTGCCGGCGCTGAGTCATCTCGCATGGATGAATACTCCGACATTGATTTTTTCTTAATCGTTGAGGACGGGTTCTCAGCAGCTTTTATCGACGACAATTCTTGGTTTGGTTCACTGCTGCCAATTGTCTTTTCGTTCCGAGATACCGAACATGGCAATAAGGTGCTTTTGGAGAATGGCGTTTTTCTAGAATTTGCCATCTTCACCGAAGCGGAGTTGGCTCTCTATGGAATCTCCGGACTAAGAACAATTTGGAGCAAACCAGGTTTCAC
>CANCUC010000139.1 GCA_947381255.1 Actinomycetota bacterium | reverse complement strand
CTCATTTGGTGGCGGAGTAAATCCCCTCACCGCGAAATACCTCAATCGCCTTTCAGATTTGCTCTTCGTTCTCGCGCGCTATGAAAATCGCGAAATAGGCGATGTGCTCTGGGTTCCAGGTGCTAACCGCTAATTAAGAGTTAGATGGGGATGGCGTTGGTGTTGGTGATGCAGGTGGTGTGTAAGAGGGATCTGCAATAAAGGTGGAACTAGGAACGGTATCGGTCGTCGGTCCAATTCCGCAGGTTGCATGAATTCCACCGAACATCACACCGGTTTGTAGTGGAATTGGGCTGACTAAGAAGATGGTTTGAATCGTCTTACCAGCAGCTCCGGGTTGCAGGACGGTGATATCCCCGATGGTGACGCGATTGGCTGCATTTGATGGATCAATTCCAGTGATGGTTGAGGAAACCTTCCACCAGGTGCACTTCTCCGTGGCTCCAACCAAGATTGCTGCGCATGAAAATGCCGGTGCGTTGGGCTTCTTCGGATCAATCGAACAAGAGTTGATCGCGGAGCTGGAATCTTTCATAGCTGACAAAATTCCAACTAGTTCTGCGCCGGTAGGAACTCTGGCGAAGGCTGAGCCAACAGCTTTAAATCCTGATGGTGGCCACTTCACTGAAGGGGATGGAACTATCTTTTTAACCGGTGCGTGATAGACATATTTACGAACTGGAGCCTTCTTCTTCACAATCGCTGTCTTCTTAACAGTCGAACTCTTTTTAACGGTGCTTGATTTCTTTATCGTAGAAGATTTCTTGGTGGCCACTGCTTTCTTGGTGGCCACAACCTTTTTAGGTACGACCGCCTTCTTTGTTGCCACCGCCTTCTTCGGAGCAACCGCCTTCTTGGTTGCAACAACTTTTTTAGGGGTAATGCCCTTCTTACTTGAGGTGACTTTCGGAGAAGGCTTAGCAGAGGCAGCGAAGGCTGGCGTAACCGCTATGCATTGAAGAGCGATCAGGGCAATTGCAACCCTGCGTAAATTCACTGTCTCGACCACTTAAAGGAACGAGTAGCCAAGATCGTTCCAGCTATTAGCCATGCAACCAGGATGATTGCCGTGCGGCCTATCTCCCAGTGGTGTGTGACTTCTTGTGCTGCAAAAGAATCAGGTAGGAATACAGAGCGCATCCCTTGGGTAAGCCACTTAAGAGGGAAGAGCGCTGCGAAATGCTGCATCCAGCTTGGAAGATTGGAGAAGACGAAGAAGACACCGCTGATGAACTGAAGCACGATGACAAATGGTGAAACGACTGCTGGTGCGCCACGTCCGCTCTTAATGATTCCAGCGAGTGCGATACCTAGGACTGTTGAGCAAGCTGAGCCGAGAATAACAAGCCATGCAAAGCGCAACCAGAGTGCACCGCTATGAGGAAGATGCAAATGGAAGAAGAGCGCTCCAAAGAACAGGAGCATGATTACTTGAGCAATCATGGAGAGGAATACCAATATTGCTTTGCCAATGAAGAAGGCGATTGGTGACATTGGCGTTCCGCGCAAGCGTTTGAGTGCGCCGTTATCTCGCTCGATGGGAATATTGATGGCAAGTTGCTGGAAACCGCTATTAACAAGTCCAGAGGCAATCATTCCCGCAACAAAGTATTGACTGAAAGTTACACCGGGAGCGATTGTGTCTTTAAAGACGCTTCCGAAGATAAAGAGGAGAAGCACTGGAAAGAAGATCGTGAAGATGACTGATTCACGCTGACGCATGAATTGCTTGATCTCGATGTTGCCGCGAAGTAGACCTAGGCGAAGAGTGTTCATTGTTGACCCTCAATCATGGTCAGGTAAATGTCTTCCAGTGATGGACGAGTAATGGTGAGCTCAGGAATTTCGCCTTGAAGACGTTTTGAAAGTTCAAGGACGTCCTGGGTTGGATTCTCCGAAATTTTAGAGTGGGTGTTTCCATCTTCACTCCAGCTGATTGTTGCCTTAGCGAGGTGGCGACCGCCGAGCGTTGCAGGGGTAGCAATCTCTACAATCTTGCCCGCGTTAATAACCGCAACTCGATCTGCGAGGGCTTCTGCCTCATCCAGATAATGAGTGGTGAGAACAATCGTGGTTCCCTCAGCTTTCAGAGAGAGAATCAACTCCCAGAATGCGCGGCGTGCCTCAGGATCAAATCCAGTTGTTGGTTCGTCAAGAAAGAGGATTTCAGGGGCGCCAATAATTCCGAGGGCTACATCTAAACGTCGACGCTGTCCTCCTGAGAGTGTGCGAATCTTGGCATCGCGCTTCTCGCTCAAGCCGACAAGTTCAATCACTGAATCTGGGTTCTTGGGCTTTGTGTAATAGTGAGAGAAGTGGTGAACGGTCTCGGCAACAGTAAGTTCTGCCGCGTCACTTGTGGATTGCAAAACGATTCCGATGCGATTGCGCCAAACCGATCCATGAATTCCTAGTGAGCCAGGATCTGATCCGAGGACTGAGACAGTCCCACCATCTCGAGAGCGATATCCCTCCAGGATTTCTACAGTCGTCGTCTTACCGGCTCCATTAGGGCCCAGAATTGCATAAATCTCACCCTGCTCGATGGAGAGGGAGATTCCGGCGACCGCCTCGTACTCTCCATATTTTTTGCGCAGATCGAGTACTTCAATAGCGGTGCTCATGGTTTTATCTTGCCGTATTTGCAGTTGCATAAGCCAGTTCAGAGTGCGAAGTTTTGCTGGGAATGCGAAAGAATGGGGGTATGAGCCCGCGCAGAAATCATCCCAAGGGAAAACGGACTGGTGGTCCAAAGCCCGAGGATCGTGACGTCAGCACCTCATTTCAGACCGTTGAAGAGCATCACGAAGGCATCTACACCGTCCGTAAAATCACAGGCTCTAGCTCTTCTAAGCCTTATCGCTGCCCAGGATGCGATCAGTTAATTCCCACCGCGACTCCACATATCGTGGCCTGGATTGATGACGATTTGGAGAGCAGGCGCCATTGGCATACCGCGTGCTGGACCAAGAAAAATCAGAGGAAACCTAATACTGAGCGTTCGCGAAATGCCCCTCGCTATTAACGATTAAGGATTTGAATAAATTTCTTGATGAATCTGTCGACGGATGATTTGCGATCAAATGTCGTGAAATTAAGAGGGATATTAAATCGAGTGGCAACGATAGATCTCGTATAGGTAAATTCACGCAAACCTTCGGGGCCGTGAATTCGTCCATATCCACTTTGCTTTGCTCCACCGAATGGCACCGACGGCGTTGCTGTAAAGGCAAGCACTGAGTTCACTGAAACCATTCCGCAATGAAGTTGGCTAGCAATTGCTTTGCCATGGCGCTTTGACCAAACAGATGCGGCGAGTCCATAGCGGGAAGCATTTGCCAAGCTGATTGCTTCACTCATGGATGAGACGCTCTTGATGGTAAGAGTTGGTCCGAATGTTTCCTCTGCAACCGCCAAGCTACTTTCTGGAACGTTGGTCATAATTGTTGGAAGTACAAATGGTGGTTGAACGGAATCTGCACTTCCTACAATAAATTCTGCACCCTTTGTAGCAGCATCACGAATATGACTTTCGATTACATTGAGCTGTTTTGGCATGGTCGCTGCGCCGTAATCCCTGCCAGCAACAAGGTTGGATGCTAACTCTGAAATCTTAGAGGTAAATGCAGATGCGATTTCTTCATGCACGTAGACCCGTTCGATACCAACACAGGTCTGTCCGGCATTGGCCATTGCGCCCCAGAGAAC
>CANCUC010000138.1 GCA_947381255.1 Actinomycetota bacterium | reverse complement strand
TCGCAGATATTTGCGCGTAGCCGCCGCTACAACCGACTCGAGTCACTTTCACCCAGAGAGCGAGAGGTGTTAAGCCTTATGGCACAGGGTTTCTCAAATAGCGCGATTGCGGCTTCTCTATTCATCACCGAAGGAGCTGTCGAGAAACACACCTCTTCAATTTTTAGTAAGTTGGAATTGACCCCAGATGATGCGGGACATCGCAGAGTTTTGGCAGTGCTAATGTATTTACAAGGCGCATAGTTCTACACTTTTTCCATGACCAAGGCACTAGTGACTGCCCACCTCAAGGCGTTTGCGCCAGCCCAGCGTAAGAGTTTGCAGGCAATACGGGAGCAGATTTCCGCAGAACTTCCCGATGCCCAAGAAATAATTAAGTATGGAATCCCAACCTTTGTCATAGAGGGAGTTCCAATTCTGGGTTTCAATGGTTATAAGAAACACAACAGTCTCTTTCCCTACAGCGGTTCAGTAACGCCTCGGTTGGAGAAAGAGTTGGCGGGCTATGAACAGACAAAGGGCTCGATCCATTTCGAGATTGATGAGCCAATTCCCAAAGCTCTATTAAAGAAAATCATTAAGGCTAAGTTTGCTCAGTTGGCAGAGAAGAATCTTTAAGGATTTTTGGGACTAAACGGACATTTATTATCTCTGCTTCATCCAATTTCTAGACTGTACGGACTAACCTGACTGAGTGAAGACAATTCTCGACGCAATTGGAAATACCCCACTCATAAATATTGAAGGCATCTACGTGAAGATGGAGTATCTCAATCCATCCGGTTCGGTGAAGGCGCGAATCGCTAAGTACATGATTGAACGCGCAGAAGCGGAAGGCCTTCTTCATCCGGGAGACACCATTGTTGAAGCAAGTAGCGGAAACACTGGCAATGCCATGTCGATGGTGGCGGCCGTAAAGGGCTACAAAATGCTAGTTGTCATGCCTGAAGGGTTGAGCCAAGAACGCACCGCAATCTCTCGAGCCTTTGGTGCTGAAGTACGTACGCTCGGAGATTTCCACGTCAACAAAGCGTTGGAGGAAGTTCGTCGAATTGCAGAGCAACCAGGGTTCTATGCCCCGCAACAATTCGATAGTGAATGGAATGTCATTGAAAACTATGAGTGGTTGGGGAAAGAGATTCTCAGAGATTTGCCAACCTCCCCTGATCTTTTAATATCTGGCGTTGGAACTGGTGGAACCTTGGTGGGCGTTGGTCGTGCATTTAAAGAGGCAAATCCAGCTGCCAAGAGTTACGCACTTGAGCCATCAGAATCTTGCACCATCGCATGTAGCGAAGTTGCCAAGCATTTAATTGAGGGAATTTCAGATGGTTTCGTCCCTGGAATTATTGAACGCCATGCAAGTGAGATTGATGGATTCGTTCATATTCACTCTGATGATGCAGTGGAGGAGACGAGAAGACTTGCCCGAACCCACGGAATCTTTATCGGCCCATCATCTGGTGCTCATATGCTCGCTGCAAAGCGCCTGAAGGAAGAGTTAAGCGCCGAAACTGTGGTCACCATCTTCTGCGATGAAGGTGAGAAGTACATCGCAGATTACTGGCTCAACGCTTAAAAAGGTTCATCACCTCTGAGCCAAAATTGCGTCATGTACATATTCGGCTAATCCTCGAGCTCTGCTCTCGTAGTACGCCTTAAACCTATCGTCATTGATGTACATAAGTGCCAGGTTCTTCTGCATCTCTACGGAACACTCGTAAAACCATTTTGATATGGCAGCTCTGTGAGCCGCCACAATCTCCTGCACCGCCGCCGATCTGACTCCAACTTGGTTTCCAAAAGCGATTGCAAAATCTTCGGTAACGGCCTCTTGATCAATCTTCGCTGCAGCAAAGTCAGCATGAGTGTATTTCGAAGTTCTTTCCTTGGATTCTTTAAAGGCCGTTGAATCTCCCCATCGATCCTCAACTTCGTCGGCGTAGTGGTCCACGGACACATACTAGATTTGGATTCAGTTAATAAGAAAGGCCCCACGGTTACCCGTGAGGCCTTTCTTATGATGGTGTAGAGAATTAAGCGACTGCTGGGACTGTTGCGATTGCTGAGATTTCAAACTCAAGCTTTACACTCTCTGAAACCAATAGTCCACCGGTCTCAAGAGCAGCGTTCCAGGTTAGGCCGTAATCCTTACGGTTGATCTCTGCTGCGCCTTCGAAACCGAAGCGAGCATTGCCATATGGATCTGTTGCTGTACCTGTGTACTCGAACTCGATATCGATTGACTTGGTGACATCGCGAACAGTGAGGTCTCCAGTAACGATTACCTTCTCTGCGCCAGCATCCTTAACAGATGTTGAAACGAAGGTGATCTTTGGAAATGAAGCAACATCGAAGAAATCAGGAGACTGAAGGTGACCATCGCGGTCAGCATTGCGGGTGTCGATTGAAGCAACTGAAATCTCAACGTGAAGTGAAGCGACTCCGTTGTCGACTGTTCCTGAACCTGAATATTCATTGAATGATCCGCGGACCTTTGTCACCATTGCGTGACGCGCGCTAAAGCCAATGCGGCTGTGTGTTGGATCGATGTTGAAAGTACCTGCTGGAAGTGTTGAAAGAACTGACATTTTTATCCTTTGTTAGATGTGCTTGCTGTGGTGATTAATGTAAGCCGTTCGTATGAACTAGGGATGAAGATAGTTGAAACTTCAACCAAAATCAACTTGAGATTATCGGGCCACTTGCTAACGATTTGCTAAAGCAGTCATGTCGCATTTAGAACTGACAGGTGCGGGTTTGCTGGCTAATATCGCCGCATGGAATTCATTGAATTTAAGCCAACCATCGAAGAACTTGCCTATACCTTTGGCGGAAATGCACCTCGCCGAACGATTAAGCCAGGAACCGCGGTGAGGCTCTGGACTCAAGACGCCTTCAATAACACTATTCAGACCGTAAATGATCTCTCCAGCGAGAAGGTCGATATGAGATTTGTTAACCCTCAGACTGGTCCTTTCTTTATCGAGGGTGCCGAGCCAGGGGATGCACTGGCCATTCATATCGTCGACATGAAACCAGCTCGCTCATATGGTATTTCCTCGACTATCCCATTCTTTGGCGGGCTCACCTCCACCGATCGCACGGCGATGTTGCAGGAACCTCTTCCTGACACAACGTGGGTTTATGAAGTTAACACTGAACGCCAAACAGTTGGTTTTGAAGCGCGCTACGGTGATATGAAAATTGAATTTCCGATTGAATGCATGTTTGGAACCATTGGCGTAGCGCCGGCCGGAAATGAAGTGAGATCAGCTCTCGTTCCGGAGCGTTTTGGCGGCAACATGGACTCGCCAGAAGTCCGCAAGGGCTCAACAATCTATTTGGGAGTTAACGTGGAAGGCGCGCTCTTCTCTATAGGCGATGGTCACTATCGCCAAGGTGAAGGCGAAGCATGCGGCACAGCTGTTGAAGGTGCAATGGATGCAATCATTATTATTGATTTGATTAAAGGCGCAGCTCCTGCGTGGCCTCGCATTGAAGATGATAATTTTTACATGACTGTTGGTTCATCACGCCCCATGGAGGATTCATGGAGAATTGGACAAGTTGAACTGGTGCGTTGGTTCCAAGAGCTCTATGGATTACACCAATTGGACTCCTATCAGTTGCTTTCGCAAATTACGAAGGCTCCGATTGCAAATGTGGTTGATGCAAACTTCAGCGTTGTCATCAAGGCGGGCAAGGAGTTGGTGCCTCACGCATCGGCATTCCAGGGCATGCACGAGAGCTTAAAAGAGCGGGCGAAAGGCCTTTCACTTTAGGACTTTATTGACTAGTCATTGGGAAATTCTCTAAGCACTTTACTGAGAATTTCCTGCGATGTTTGGCTACAGTTCCCACTTCAGCGCAGTGCTGGAACTGAGTGAAGGAGAGTAATGAGCAATCCCGACATCAAACTCGCGAGCAACGCAATTGGATTACGCGAAGTCGTATTCCAATCAATCTGCTCAATGGCACCCGGTGCCGCAATTGCAGCTTCGATTCCATTTGGTTCCCCGCTAGCTGGTGGGGCGCTTCCACTCGCAGTTCTTTTCGCCTTTATTGGAATTCTCTTTACAGCTTCCAGCATTGGCCAGCTCGCTAAGCACATCCCTGCAGCTGGATCAGTCGCCACATACTCCGCGATCGGACTTCGCCCTTGGGTTGGTTATCTCGTGGGATGGGCTTACGCCGCAGTGGAAATTCTTATCGTTCCACTTGTAATGCTTCAACTTGGTTACACCGTCGCGGGCGAGTGGAACTCCAATGCAAAGGGATTCCCACTCTCTTCATGGTGGGTATTCATGACCCTCGGAACTCTTCTGGTTTCCTACCTCGTCTATCGCGGTATCGGAACTTCTGCCAAAGTTGGAACCTGGCTTGGTTTCTTCGAGATCACGGTATTTGTTCTACTAGGAATCTTCCTCGTATTCAAAGCCGGACATCACAACACTCTCTCTGTATTCACAACCGCTCACGCAAATGCAAAGGGCTTCCATGGTTGGTCCGGAGTTATTGCAGGCTCGGTCTTCACTCTTCTCGCCTTCTCAGGTTTTGAGGCGGCAGCTCCGCTCGCTGAAGAGTCGAAGGACCCTCGCAAGAATGTTCCAAAAGCAATCATGATTGCAACCTTCTCTATCGCCGCGGTTTACATCTTTACAACTTACGCAGCAACGGTTGCCTTCGGTCCTGACAAGTTCGCTGGATTCGCGGCTGACAACAATGGAGCTCCATGGGATCACCTCGCTCGTGGAATCTCAAGCTTGATGTATGTATTAATCTTGCTTGCAATCGTTAACTCAACAATCGCTAACGCGAATGCCGGCGCAAATGTATTTACTCGCACAGCTTTCGCCTTTGGTCGTGCCGGAGCTTTTCCAAAGTGGATGGCTGCTTTAGATCCAAAGCACAAATCTCCTAAGAATGCACTCATGGTCCAACTCGTTGTTGGACTCGCACTTGGCCTTGGACTCGGTTTCAAGTACACACCACAAGTTGCATTCGGAATTGTCGCAACTGGTCTAGTTGTAGTTGTAGTTATCG
>CANCUC010000137.1 GCA_947381255.1 Actinomycetota bacterium | reverse complement strand
AGCCCTCAAGATATTTAGCGCTTGGGGCGCAATAAATCATTGCGATCCGGTGACGAACACCTCTGCGGAGAAGTTAGATTTAGATGCGAAAATCACAGGAGCTGAAACGGCTGTTGTGCAGTATCAAAATTGCCCTGCTAATACGGCGATTGATTTCTGGAGAATTGTTGGTGCAGGGCACACCCCAGCACTCACGCCGAGCTTTGATGCACAGGTCATAACGTGGCTTCTCGCTCATCCTAAAATCCCAACCAATTAAAAATTCTCACTCTTTTCACGGCATACTTTCGCTTAACAGTATGGATTGCTCAGCCGTAACTCAGGTTGGCTGTTGTACTATCCACACATGTTGGGCAAAAAATCTACGAATCTCACGAGAGAAATTGCCCTTTGAGCAGCCCAGAAGGCAGTACTCGTTGGGCCAGTTTGGTCCTGGGTCTAGGTCTCGGCCTCACGATTGGGATATTCCTTAAGACCAGCACCCTCCACGACTGGAGTTGGCCCTATCCGCTGATCACCTCGCTCTCTCGAATTTGTGCCTTGGTGGGCACCTATTTAGCGCTTGTTGGACTAGTTCTGGTCTCTAGAATCGCTTGGATTGAGAAGGCAGTTGGTCATGATCGTCTAATTCTTTGGCACCGAAAGCTAGGGCCATACACACTTTTTCTGATCGGTTTCCACGTTCTCTTCGTCTCTCTTGCCTATGCTGGAAATGATGGATCGCGAATTGGACGCGAGCTCTGGCATTTCACCTGGACATATGACTGGATGCTCGCCGCAACAGTTGGATTTATCTTCTTCTTGATTGCCGGAATCACTTCTTATAAGAAGGTCCGCGTCAAGATGTCATATGAGACCTGGTGGACAGTTCATCTCTATACCTATTTGGCAATCGCTCTCAGCTTTATGCATCAAATCAGAACCGGTCCAATGTTTATCGGCCACCCCATATACATGTGGTACTGGATTGGGCTTTATATTGTCGCTGCCTTCATCGTTCTCTATTGGCGCTTTGTAATTCCTATTTATCGTTACTACAGACACGAACTTCGAATTCATAAAATTGTCACCGAGAGTTCAAATATGGTCTCAGTAATAATGCGAGGACGCGATTTGGATCGCATGAGAGCGCAGGGCGGTCAATTCTTTACCTGGAGATTCCTAACTCCTGGACATATTTGGGTAGCACACCCATATTCACTTTCTGCCACTCCGACTGATCATGAATTTAAAATCACTGTGAAGAATTTAGGAGATGGCTCCGGATCTGTTGCAGATTTGAAGCCAGGAGTTCGGGTCTTCTTCGAAGGTCCATATGGAGTATTTACTGCGCGCAAGGTAACCAAAGGTTTGGGACATGTAGTGCTTGTCGGAGGGGGAGTCGGTATCGCACCTCTCATTGCAATCATGGATGAATTTGATGAATCAGTGGCGGTTGATGTTCTTGTAAGAGTTTCTACAGAAGAGGAGATTGTCCTCAATCGCGAGCTCGATTTGCTAGCGGAGAAGCGTGGAGCACAAGTTCATTATTTGGTTGGCTCAAGGAAGAAGCATCCGATGACGGCGCGCGAAATCATGAAGTATGTTCCGGGCTTTAGGTATTGCGATCTTTATGTGTGCGGGCCAACACCACTAGTTGAGGCAGTGCGTGAAGCCTCGGCCGCGGCGGGCATTCCAAAGAGCCGTTTTCACGCTGAGATATTTGAGTTTCATGCAAACTAGCAAGATCCACGAAGGGAAAGTGAAGTAATGGGCGCAACTAAAGCAACGCTGATCGTTGTTGGAACGGTGGTTGGAACAGGTGCTGTTCTGGCTTACTCGCCACCTCATCACACCCTTACCCTTGGCGGAGGCAGCTTAGGTGGTGGCTCTTTAGGTGGTGGGACAAGGTCCACTCCGACCCCAACGCCGACGCCAAGTGAGGTGAGTACTCCGACCCCAACACCGACTCCAGTTGCCAGCACTCCGGCCCCAGTCAAGACAAATACTCCAGCACCAACCAAAGCAACCAAGAAACCAGTTGCGCCTAAGAAAACGCCTGCAGCTCCTAAATTGGTTAACGGAACATTTACCGGAGCCACTTCAAATACTGATTACGGCCCAGTCCAAGTTCAAATTGATGTGAAGAATTCCAAGATTGTTGCCGCCCGGGCGCTGCAACTTCCTACCAGCACTCCACGCGATCAGGAGATTAACGCTCAAGCCATCCCAATTTTGATACAAGAAACAATCGCCGCCTCCTCCTCAGATATTCAAGGAGTAAGCGGCGCAAGTTATACATCTCAAGGCTGGTACGACTCACTAGTGAGCGCACTCAATAAGGCTGGTATTTAATCGGAATTAACGTCCGACTGAAGTTCTCCATTTTTCAATGATGGTGAGCTGATCGGTAACCTTTGAATACCTGGCAAGTTCTGCCTTCTTGTTTTTGGTATGCCATTTGATTACACAGGTTCTGCTTGTTGCTACATTCTTGTAACAGTTCGCAATCTGCTTTTGAGCGCTCACTTCGTAGTTGTACCAAGCCGAAGCCGTGAGATCGAATTGTCGTAGAGTCATGCGTGCAGGGTATGTGGTGTTTGCCTTGACGCTGAGGTAGGTCCAATTCTTGGTGACATCTGCATCGAATGTAGAGAGAGCGGTCTTGATTGCAAAGAGTTGAGTGTTCATCTTTGAAACCGTGGATTGCACGGAAGCTACAGTTGCCTTCGTGGTGATCTGACCATTGAGAACACTGTAATCATGCATCGCAACAACAACATCATCGAGTTCCGTGATTAAGTCACCGGCGTGAGCGCTACTTGGGAGCAGCCCCGCGATAAGAATCGCGAAAGCTGCTACCAAACTATTTTTTCTACTCTTCACTATGCCCATTTTGCCACTAGAACTAGATCTGAAGTGACCGTAATAGTTGAACCACTCACGGCTGTTCCAGAGACATCGCCCAGCGTCCAGGTGTAACTGGTGAATAGGGTGTTTGTAACGCTTGGGAGCGTGAGGACAGTTCCAGCTGCGACAACTTCTGAGATTGGCGCGAAGCTGCCGTTGCTGAAAGAACCACCATTTGGCTGAATTTGAACCAGGAACGAGGACGAAGCGCTGGCAAGAATGATGAAACTCTTCTGGACCTTTAGGGCTGGAAGGTATGTTCCATTACCTGCTTGCGAAGCCTCGATGATGCAAGTTCCTGCACCGAGGGCATGAACGTCGAAGTCTGTAAGGACGGGAACGATTGAACAGACTGCTCGGCTACTTGGAAGAACAGTATAAGTAACAGCTAATCCACTATCTGATGCACCGTTCAAGATTTGATCAGTGTCACCAAAGCGCATGTCATATGGTGTGAGGAAGCTGATCGTTTGGAGCGCTCCCGAATTAACTGTCAGAGCGAACTGCGCAGTTGAGTGGCCAGATGTATTCGTCGCGGTAATTGTGTACGTGGTCAAACTCTGACCAGCAGTTAGAGTTCCACTCAGAACACCTGTTGTTGTATCGAAAGTAGTTCCCGCTGGGGCTGATGGTGAGATTGCGAAACTAGTTGCTAGACCACCAGTGTTGTTCACTACATATGCTGGGAAAGTATCGAGCTGATTCAATACAACATTGCTGATTGAGAGCGCGATATTTGGAGCATACACATATACAACGCCTCCACCACCACCGTTAGAAGGTGGTGGTGTTGGAGTTGAAGGAACTGATGGGGGAGTCACGACTGCCACATCAGCAGCAAGTACGGTAACGCTAGCTGAGGTCGCGGTCGCTTGGGTGTACCCAGACTTAGATGCAACCACCGTCAGTGTTGAGACAGTTCCAGCTGCCAATTTGGTGACAGTTACTTGTCCGACGGGGGATACCGAAACAATTCCCTTTTGGTTATCGATCGCAGTCCAGATGTACTTTGAATCAAAGTTTGCAATCTGAACGACATAACCGTCATGAGTTGGGTAGAAAGTGGCGAAGGTTGGGGTTGGCGCGACGCTTGGTGCTGCTGGGGTAGTAGGCGTTGGTGTTGGAGTTGGGGTATCGGTTGGAACCGGATCTGGAATAAGTGTTGGTGTTGGTGTTGGCTCCACGAAAGGAAGTGCCTGTGTTGGAACAGTCAGCAAATGAAGCGCCGCTCCAGTGAGTGTTCGAACAACTTTGCCCTTAACAACAATTGAGACGATTGCGGTTTTAGCGATGGTGGCCTTATAGGTGAAGTTAAGCACCCCAGATGTAGAGGCGGTGAAGCTACCAATTGTTGTCTTTACAGTCTTCTTACCGCTCTTTACGGTGAAGTAAACCGTTGCTTTTGCCTTGGAATAGGGAGTTCCTAATTTCAAGGTGTAAGCGACCTTGGTCGGAGTGGCCTTTACCGGACTCTTCTTTGAGACCGAAGTTACCGTTGTGCTCGTTGCAGGCTTGTGCGTGGCCTTTGGGGTTGCCTTTGGTGTCACCTTAGGAGTTGGGGAAGGCATAACCATGCCGGCTGGCATGGGAGTACTTGTGGTACTCCCAGCGTATGCACTCTGCGATAGGAAGCCAGTCGTTGAAATCAAAGCCCCGGTAAGAACTATCAGAGATAGTTTCTTACCGAAGATTGAGGAAGTGGTGCTTTTCATTTTCTGGCTCCTATGGAATCTGTACGTAGATGACGTTGGATGGATCTGAATCCACCACGGTTGATGGGAAAGCTCCCAAGTTGGTTGTGCCGATGGTGTCAGTACCAAGTACGCGGTACTGCCAGCTGGTTCCCGTTGTAAGAACTGATGGAGTTGAACCTCCACCACCTCCACGACGTCCTCCACCAATTGAAGTTACTCCCGTATCAGTCAACGTTCCCTGGCTTCCAGTGGAGAGGCTTGGATCGATGACGAGCTGGTGCAAGTTGTCCCATGTTGGTGCTGAACGACGTGCTGTAGCAACAGTGACCCATGCATCGCCTTCGTTTGCACGGCGTTGAAGGATGAATCCGGTTTCATTGATTGAGTTATCAACGAACTTCACATCCACATGTGCAGCCTTTGTAAGTGTTGCAGCGACATATGTAGTTGAGATTGCTGTTGGAGCGACTGGTACTACTCCGACAGGGATCGGACGCATCATGTCACCCTCTTCGTGGCCCAAGATGTGGCAGTGGAACATGTATTCCCATCCGAAGTTAACGAGTTGGTTCGTTGCAACTACGTTGTTATTGGCTGGGTCGAATGTCGCCATCATCATGTCTTGAGTTGTGATTGGGGTGCTGCCATTTGATTCGAACATTGTCTCTGAAGGAGACAATGGGCGAATGCTGTTAGGCAATTGCCATGGAACGATTGGAACGATTGGCTTTACTGCGATGTAGACGGTGGTCAACTGATCCATTTGGACCGTATCGCGCCATCCGAGGTCGTAGGCAGGTAGTGGTTGGTTAATTCCATCCCACGCTAGAACTGCGACAACTTGCACGTTAAACATGTGGAAGTGGATGAAGTGAGTATCCACACCATTATGTGTAAAGCGCCAGATCTGAGTTCCATCTGGAAGTGAATCAACAGGCTGTCCACCATTTGCAGTTAACTCATTTGGCAAGTTGGTGTTGATGATCTCAGTAGGAGAGTCAACGCTTGCCCATGGAAGAGTCGTCTGGTTGTTGTAATTAGTGAGTGGTACTTCTGAGGACATGATTGCATCCATGCGGGCGTACTGGAGTTCAAAGAGCTCTTGAATACCAGTTGCATGCCAGTTCAGAGTTGTTGTCTGTGAACTGATCGAAGCAGTTGCAGAAGCTGAATCAATTGTTCCATCTGGGTACAGGAGAGCCACATTTGGAGCTGAGATGTAACCACTACCTGGGTTGGTGATGGTGATTGATCCGAGTTTGCCATTACCGATCGTTGCGATCGCAGTGGTTCCATCAGAGAGATTTACATCGTATGGCTGACCAGGCGTATATCCAGCACCTGGATCCAAGATGGTGAACTTGAGTACCGCAGTTCCCATGACAGCAGTTGCATGTGCAGCTACACCATTGAGAGCCTGAGGCGGATCGATCTGG
>CANCUC010000136.1 GCA_947381255.1 Actinomycetota bacterium | reverse complement strand
GTACTGCTTGTGCAGGTCGAGGCGACTCCGGAAATGTTCCAGATCAGTGTTCCAGTTGGCGCAGGGAGCAATGTACTGCCCGACACAACGGCGGAGAATGTAATCGTTTGACCGACAATTGGAGAGGCAGGGATAGCTTGAACTGCGATGAGCGGTACAGCTGTTCCCAAACTAATGGTGATCTGTGACGAGGTCGCCGCGAGATAGTTAACATCAGATGCGATTGTTGATGTGACAACGTAGTTGCCGGCGAGAGCGGTAATGAATTGGCAGGTGTAGGTAGAGACATTTGAGTTGGTCGAAGGACCAGTTGGGTTGGTGCAGGTAACGGCCTGATTGTTTGGATCGGTAATAGACCAAGTAACAGTTCCAGTTGGTTGCGTTGCGCCAGAGACACCAGTCACCGTTGTTGTAAGTGTGGTTGTTCCGCCCAAGATCGGCGAAGAAGAGGCAGCCAAGGTGATAGTTGGCAATTGTTGTGGAAGCGTCGCACTGAGTGTGTTGCTTGAAGCCACGCCGTAGTTCGCATCTCCAGCAAAGTTCGCTGTAACGATATATGTGCCTGCCTGTGGAGTTGAGATGATGCAGGTGTAAATGGAGAGAATGCCGGAGCTATTTGGACCGGAGATCGTGTTGCACGTTGTCACACCACCGGTACCACTAATAGACCAGTTGACGACACCTGAAGGAGCAACTGCGCCAGCTACTCCTGAAACGGTTGCGGTGTAAGTAATTGTTCCGCCAAGGACTGGAGCGTTCGAGGCGTTGATGATCGCAGTAGGTGTGGCAGAGGCAACGGCAGTGGTCGTCGACGAATTAACAGCAGTTACAGGGTTATACGCGCTATCACCTGGGTAGTTGAATCGAGTTCCATATGTACCAGCACGAGCTGCAACGACGGTACAGGTATAGGTTGAAACATTGCTTGCAGCTGTAGGGCCTGAAGTATTGGTGCAACTTGTTATGCCAGTAACGCCGGTAATCGTCCATGAGCCGGTACCTGATGGAGCCACAGCAGAAACAGGTCCAGTGACAGTTGCGGTAAATGTGAGTGTGTCGCCCAGGTTAGCTGTCGCAGCCCCTGCAGCAACCGTCACACTCGGAGTCACAGCTGTAACCGTTGTGGTGGTTCCTGAAGTAGGAGCAACTCCAAAGTAATTGCTATCTCCAGCATAAGTGAATACTGGAATATAAGTTCCTGCTGAGGATGCAGCTACTGAACAGGTATATGTAACGCTATATGAATTGGCAACGAGTGGACCCGCAGTGTTTGTGCAGGTAATGCCCTGCACTCCGGCGACGGTCCAGGTTCCGAGTCCGCTTGGTGTTTGACCAGTTGTTGGACCACTCACCGTTGCAGTAAATGTGAATGTGGAGCCTAACGAAACACTCGTGGCACTAGTTGTAACAACAACACTTGGAATCAACTTCGTAATAACAATACTTGCGGTATTTCCTGATACACCGGCCAAGTAGTTTGAATCAGCGGCGGAAGTAAATGTGGCGGTATAGGTACCAGATGTGTTTGCCGACACCACGCAGGTGTAGATCGAGGTGACGCTGGAGGTGGTTGGACCTGCAGCTGGTGAACATGATCCGATTGGTCCGCTAGGTCCAGTTAAGGTCCAGGTTGGAGCGCCGGTTGGAGCAAGAGATCCAGTAGTTCCGGTGATGGTTCCGGTGAAGGTAATGATCTGACCAGAGACGGTGCTGGATTGTTGTCCAGTAACGCTCAGAGTTGGAGTGTCTTGGGCAACGCTGAAGTGTAAGGCAGCCGAGCTTGCTGAATTGTAATTCGCATCGCCAGAGAAGTTAGCAACCACTGTATAGGTTCCAGCCGTGACTGTCGGCAAGATACAAGAGTAAGCAGTAGTTGGAAGTGCGTAGCCTGAAGTGTCAACAGTTGGTGTGGTTATTGGGCAACCGATAGTTGGACCGGCAGGAGAATTAATGGTCCAGTTGATTGAACCAGCAGGGGTATGCCCGACGCTACCTGTTACAAGAACGGTAAGAATTGTTGAACCACCGAGTGTGGTTGCAGTGTTTGTGACTGCACTGATGGTTGGGTTATTCTGCGAAATTCCAACATTAACAACATTAGAAACCTTCTCTAGGTAGTTAACGTCACCAAGATAATCAGCGCTAACTATGTAAGTTCCATAAGCGGTTGCTGCGATTGTGCAGGTGTATGTGGTTACGCCACCAGCGATAGTTCCAGAAGTGAATCCAACATTGCTGCATCCAGAGGTGCCGGAAGGTCCACTGATGATCCAGTTAACGCCGCCTGCTTGATCGGTCGGCGCTACTCCGGCCGCACCTGTAACAGTTGCAGTAAAGGTGAGAGTTGAAGGAACAACTCCTCCACCACTTTCAGTGAGAACTACAGTAGGAGTCACCTTGGCTATAACTACATTAACCGGTGAAGTTGGAGCCAGCCCGATGTAGTTTGTATCGCCGGAATATGTAGCGACTGCGGTATAGGTGCCAGCAGGAACAGCAGTGACTGTGCATGTAAAAAGCGTCTGGTTAGGACTTAATCCACCAACTCTGCTAGTTGTGCTGACACAAGTTGAGGCAGCGCCGGTAATTGTCCACGCAACACTTCCAGCAGGAGCAGTTGCCCCCACGATTCCACTCACCGTAGCAGTGAAGGTGATATTTCCACCGAATAATGGGCTAGCTGGAGAGCTTGTAATTGCAATGGTTGGCGTAGCAGCAGTAACAATCTTCGAGAGTGGAGGCGTGGAGGAAGTGGCTGAGTAGTTTGCATCTCCGTTGTAGTTTGCGACGACTGTATACGTTCCAGAAACCGGTGTAGCAATTGTGCAGGTATAAGTGGTAGTCAATCCAACAGTCACGGGCGCGGTAGTTGAAGTGCAGTCAATCGCAGCTCCGGTAACCGTCCAGCTAACAGTTCCAGTTGGAGCAGCCACCCCTTGAGCTCCAGTAACGGCCACGGTGTAAACGAGAGGTTGACCAACCGTAGGAGAAACTGGAGAGGCGCTAATCAAGATCGTAGGAACGGCTTGACCAACAGTTACATTCGCGACGGTTGAAGTTGCAGCAACATAGTTCACATCTCCAGCAACTGTGGATGTGATCGTGTATGTGCCTGCTACCGAGGTGATAAAGGTGCAGGTATAAACCGTCACGTTGGAAGAAATTACATTGGAACCTGTTGTGGTACAGGTATTTGATGTGTGACCTAAGGAGTCAGTGATTGACCAAGAAACTTGGCCAGAAGGTTGAGTAGCTCCCACAAGGCCCGAGACTGTTGTAGTCAGCGTTGTTGTTCCATTGAGAGTTGGATTAGCAGAAGCAGAGAGCGTGATGATTGGCGTCTGCTTATTGATTGTCAAAGTCAATTGGCTACTTGACGCGGCGATGTAATTTGAATCAGCTGCAAGATTTGCGGTTGCAATGTAAGTGCCTGCAAGAGGCGTCAGGACCGTACATGTGTAAGTAGTGACATTTGAAATCGAAGTAGGTGCAGGTTGAGTGCTACAAGTAGTTGCGTTGCCAGTTCCAGAGATTGCAAAGCTCATTACTCCAGCAGGTGCTGCGGCGCTTGCAGATCCAGTCACAGTTGCAGTGAAGGTGACTGAGCCACCCAGAGTTGGAGTAGAGGCGCTAGTGAGAACCACAGTTGGAGTAGCTGCAGCAATAGTT
>CANCUC010000135.1 GCA_947381255.1 Actinomycetota bacterium | reverse complement strand
TTCCAGAGGTAGGAGCGGTAGCGAAGTAGTTGCTATCTCCATTGAAGGTAAAGACTGGAACGTAGATTCCAGCAGAGGAGGCAACGACCGAGCAGCTATAGGTCACAGTTGTTACTGGAGATGAGACAACTGGTGAGACTGGGTTAGGGCTCACACAGGTAATGCCCTGCACTCCGGTGATAGTCCAGTTACCAGTTCCTGTTGGTGTTGCTCCGCCTACTGCTCCGGCAACTGTTGCAGTGAAGGTGAAGGTGTCACCGAGTGCAACGTTCGATGAAGAGGTAGTGACAACAACTGTTGGAGTGAGTTTGGTGATGGTGAAGGTGTAGAGAGCAGTTGGACCAGCGGTGGTGTAGTTGCTATCTCCGCCGTAGGTGATCGTTGCGGTGTAAGGACCGGCGACGGGAGCTGCAACCACGCAGGTGTAGATCGAGGTGACGCTGGAGGTAGTTGGACCTGCAGCAGGTGAGCAAGAACCGATCGGTCCGCTAGGTCCAGTTAAGGTCCAGGTTGGTGCGCCAGTTGGAGCAAGTGAGCCAGTAGTTCCAGTGATGGTTCCGGTGAAGGTAATGATCTGACCGGAGACGGTGCTGGATTGTTGTCCAGTAACGCTCAGAGTTGGGGTGTCTTGGGCAACTGAGATATTGACTGGGGTGGCGGTAACAGAGTTGTAGTTGATATCTCCTGGGAAGGAGGCGGCTGCAACATAGGTGCCAGCTGTGACTGTTGGGAAGGTGCAGGAGTAGGTGCTCTGCAAGGAGGCAGGAACATTAGATTGCAAAGTTGGGTTGGTGCAGCTCACCGCGTTGCCAGTTGGACCAGTGATAGTCCATGACATAGAGCCAGCTGGAGTAAATCCAGCAGTTCCAGTCACAACCACGCTCACCGTTGTAGTTCCACCCAGAGTGGTTGTGGTGTGAGTGATTGCACCGATCGTTGGATCATTAACTGCAATGGTGGCGGTGATGGTGTTAGAGGTGGCAACGGTGTAGTTGATATCTCCAACATAACCTGCGGTGACGATATAACTTCCATAACCAGCGTTAGTGATGGTGCAGGTAAAGGTGGTTACGGCTCCCACCACTGTGCCAGCAGAGGCGGCAGGACATGCAGAGAGCCCACCGGTTCCACTCACGTTCCAGGTGAGTTTGTTAGCAGCGGCGCTTGGAGCAGTGGCTCCAGCAGTTCCGGTAACAACGGCGGTGAAGGTGATGGTCGAACCAAAGGCTCCCCCACCGCTCTCGGTAAGAACCACAGTTGGAGTGACCTTGGCAATCGTGACGCTAGCTGGAGCAGAGGCACCGAGTGCTAAGTAATTAGTATCGCCAGAATATGTGGCAGTTGCGGTGTAGGTGCCGGCAGGAATGGCCAAGACGGTGCAGGTAAAGATGGTCTGATTTGCACTAGCTCCACCAGCTGCTGGGGTTGAGGTGGTGCAAGCTGAGGCGGCGCCGGTGATGCTCCAGGTAACACTTCCAGCAGGAGCAGTTGCTCCCACAATTCCACTGACCGTTGCGGTGAAGGTGATATTTCCACCAAAGACTGGTGAGGCAGGAGAGGTGGTGATTGCAATAGTTGGAGTTGCTGGGGTGACAGTCACGGTGACGGCTGCAGCTGAGGCAGATGAGTAGTTGGCATCTCCGTTATAGGCGGCGGTAACAACATAGGTGCCAGAGAGTGGAGTTTGAATGGTGCAGGTGTAGGTGGTGGTGAGGTTAAGAACTGCTCCTGCGGTAGTGGAGGTGCAACTTGTAGCACCTGCTGTGCCATTAACAGTCCAGGTCAGAGATCCACTTGGAGCGCCGATATTGGCCTGACCGGTAACGATCGCGGTGTAGGTGATTGGAACACCGACTGTGGTGGTGGTAATTGGTGAGCTAATCAAGGTGATCGATGGAGTGGCGTTAGCAATAGTGATGGTGATGGCAGATGAGGTAGCGAGGTTGTAGTTGCTATCTGTTCCGATTGTTGCAGTGGCGCTATAGGTGCCCACTAGTGAGGTGGTAAAGGTGCAGGTATAGGTGGCAACGTTTGCAGTGGTGGTGGTTGGGGTAACTGGAGTATTACAGGTTGTCACCGCATGGCTTGCAGGATCGGTAATTGCAAAGCTCACTCCAGCACTTGGTTGTGTTGCGCCAAATACTCCAGTGACTGTTGCAGTCAAAGTCATTGGTTGGTTTTGAACTGGGCTAGATGAGGTAACCAAGGTGATGATTGGTGTCTGCTTAGCCAAGGTCAAGTTCACCGCGTTGCTAGATGCCGCGTTGTAGTTGCCATCGGTAGCGAAGTTAGCTTGTGCGGTATAGGTGCCAGCTACTGGAGTTTGGACAGTACAGGTGTAGGTAGTAACTACTCCGACAGATACTCCCGCTGTTGTAGCGCTGCATGTTGAAGCAGCTCCAGTAATTGCAAAGCTCACAAGGCCTGCAGGTGCCAGAGCGTTTGCTGTTCCGGTCACTGTTGCGGTGAAGGTGGTTGATCCACCGAGAGTTAAGCTCGTTGGGCTAGCGGTAAGAACCACTGTTGGAGTGTCTTGGGCAACTACGGTGGTAGAGGCAGATGCGGTTGCTGCAACTGCGTTATAGCCACCATCACCATTGAAGGTGAAGCTGGCGCCATAGGTGCCAGCCTTAGAGGCAAGAACTGAACAGGTATAGGTCGAGACATTGCTACTTGGTGTTGGACCAGTAGTTGATGTGCAACTTGTAACTCCGCTGACACCGGTAATGGTCCATGCACCGAGCGCAGTTGGTGGGTTGGCGCTAGCTGGGCCGGTCACTGTTGCGGTGAAGGTGATGGTGGATCCAAGTGCGCCAGTTGCTGCGTTAGCACTGACTGCAACAGTTGGAGTTGCCTTAGCAACGGTAGTGGTATTTCCAGAGGTAGGAGCGGTAGCGAAGTAGTTGCTATCTCCATTGAAGGTAAAGACTGGAACGTAGATTCCAGCAGAGGAGGCAACGACCGAGCAGCTATAGGTCACAGTTGTTACTGGAGATGAGACAACTGGTGAGACAGGGTTGGCGCTCACACAAGTAATGCCCTGCACGCCTGTGATAGTCCAGTTACCAGTTCCTGTTGGGGTTGCTCCGCCTACCGCTCCGGCAACTGTTGCAGTGAAGGTGAAGGTGTCACCGAGTGCGACGTTCGATGAAGAGGTAGTAACAACAACTGTTGGAGTGAGCTTGGTAATGGTGAAGGTGTAGAGAGCAATTGGACCAGCGGTGGTGTAGTTGGAATCTCCACCGTAGGTGATCTGTGCGGTGTAAGGACCGGCGACGGGAGCTGCAACCACGCAGGTGTAGATCGAGGTGACGCTGGAGGTAGTTGGACCTGCAGCAGGTGAGCAAGAACCGATCGGTCCGCTAGGTCCAGTTAAGGTCCAGGTTGGAGCGCCAGTTGGAGCAAGTGAGCCAGTAGTTCCAGTGATGGTTCCGGTGAAGGTAATGATCTGACCGGAGACGGTGCTGGATTGTTGTCCAGTAACGCTCA
>CANCUC010000134.1 GCA_947381255.1 Actinomycetota bacterium | reverse complement strand
AGACTTGGATTGACTACAAGCGCGAGAAGGAAATCAAGCCACTGGCACTTCGTCCTCACCCATACGAGTTCGAACTGTACTTCGGCGTCTAATCGAGCCATTGCAAAATGGGCCACACCGCAAGGTGTGGCCCATTTTCATTTAACTTCAATGGCGACTAACCGAAATTAGTCTTCGGTTGGTTTGGTTTCCCACCCAAAGAACAAGCGTTCGAACACCGCCCGCGCTCTCCTGGTTTGAGCAAGGTAGTCCTGCTCCAAAACGGAAGCGCTGTAGGGCGGGTACTCCAAGATTCGAGCTATGCCGTCAAGCTGTTTGCGATCGACCGGAAGAACATCGGTGCGCTTATTGGCCCACAAGACCGAGGCACTGCGTACACGTGAACAAAGAGTCCACGAGGCTGCCAAGACGTTGGCATCGTGCTCGGCAATCAAACCGGCCTCGACACAGGCATCGAGTGCTGGCAAAGTCTTGGGCGTGCGAATGCTCGGATATTCACGACCGTGCTGCAGTTGAAGTAGCTGGACCAACCATTCCACGTCGCTGAGCGAACCACGACCGAGCTTGAGGTGACGCTTTGGGTCCGCTCCCTGCGGCAAACGCTCGGTTTCAACTCGAGCCTTGATTCGTCTGATCTCGAGAACTACCTTTTGCTCGACTTGAGCCGGATAGCGGTGCTGATCAATGAGTGACTCGAAGGCATCCATTAGCGCCTGCGACCCAGCTATTGGCTTTGCCCGAAGCAATGCCTGGGATTCCCAGGAGTCGCTCCAACGGTCGTAATACGCGCGATAGGAATCAAGGGATCGAACAACCGGACCATTCTTGCCCTCGGGCCTTAGATCAAGATCAAGCTCAAACTCCAGCAACTGATCTCGGCTTAGGTCGCGGAGCTCTGTAACAATGCGCTCGGCCGCCTGTTGGGCGATTTGCGAATCGACACCGGGCATCGGCTGATAAACAAACATTACGTCTGCGTCCGAACCGAAGCCCATCTCGCCACCACCGGAACGACCCATGGCAATAACTGCGAAATCCACGGCATTTGCCAGACGCAACCCGCCTGCCCGGTACTCGCTGGTGGTGCGAACGGTTTGCAAAATTGCGCGAATGTAGGTCTCGTTCAACTGTGACAGGGCCTGAGCAATCTGCTCCAGGTTTAAATCTCCAAGGACTGCGCCCATGGCCACGCGCAGGGTTTCACGCCTACGCACTGCTCGCACGGCGCTTGAGGCGCTCTCGGCCTCGGAGTGGCGATCATTGATGGCGGCAAATTCCGCAGTCAGTTCATCCATGGTCATGGGAACTAGGTCTTCGGTGCGCTCGAACCAAGCCGCGGCCTCGGGGATTCGTTCAAACAGCGAGGTCGCTAGCCTGCTGTTAGACAGAACCTGAGTCATACGCTCGGCAGCACCCGAAGCGTCTCGAAGCATGCGCAAATACCAAGGAGACTCCCCCAGGTCCTCAGACAGGCGCCTGAAGGCCAAAAGAGCGGCATCCGGGTCGGTGCCCCGGGCAAACCATTCAAGCAAAACTGGCAACAGCTGTCGTTGAATGGCGGCTCTACGACTCAGACCACTGGTGAGAGCTGCGATGTGGGACAGCGCGCCTTTGGGATCGGTAAAACCAATCGCGCCGAGTCGGTCGATTGCCTGGGCATCGGACAGGGCCATCGAAACGTCGTCAAGTTTGGCAACAGCAGAGAGCAACGGACGGTAAAAGAGTTTTTGGTGCAACCCTCGTACCTCGGTCTTTACGCGCTCCCACTCCGAAATCAGGGACTCGGCGGTAAACGAAGTGTTGACGCTTCTTCCAAGCGATCTAAGGGCGTCCTCTGAATTTGGCATCAGGTGCGTGCGCCGCAATTCGCTCAACTGGATTCGGTGTTCCAGAACTCGCAAAAAGCGATAGTTATCCGAGAAGCTCTGCGCCTCTCCGCGACCAATGTAGCCGCCGTCGCGAAGCGCATCGATGGCGCCTAACGTGTCTCGCTGGCGAACTGTTTCGTCGGTTCTTCCGTGCACTAGCTGAAGGAGCTGAACGGTGAACTCAATGTCTCTGAGGCCACCAGGGCCCAGTTTGATTTGGCGATCTACCTCTGAAGCTGGGATGTGATCGGTGACGCGTTGGCGCATCTTTTGAACTGACTCAACAAAGTTATCCCGCTTGGCACTGAGCCAAACCTTTGGATTTAGCGCGGACACGTAGGCTTCACCAAGCGTTTTAGTACCCGCCAGATGACGCGCTTTTAGAAGGGCCTGAAACTCCCAAGACTCCGCCCATCGCTCGTAGTAGGCGATATGCGAATCAAGAGTTCTAACCAGAGCACCGGATTTACCCTCTGGCCTCAGGTTCGGATCCACCTGCCAGAGCATCGGCTCGGTGGAAGTGCCATCCATGGCCCGCATCATTCGGTTGGCTAATTTTGTTCCGATTTCCACCGCCCGCGCTGGCTCGAAATCTGGCCTGGCCGAACCGGCAACAAAGATGACGTCCACATCGCTGATGTAGTTGAGCTCCCTAGCCCCGCACTTACCCAGGGCGATCACGGTAAATTCGGTAGCCGCCACCTCGTGGGCTTCGAATGAGCCATATTCTTTGGTCTGAGCTAACTCAACCCGTGCCAAGTCGATTCCACATTCAATGGCTGCCCCAGCGATGTCCGACAGTGCTGCAGCAACAACCGGGAGTGCAGCAGTGGCCGATGTTGCCGAAAGATCAAAAATAGCTACGCGCAGTAGCTCGGAACGGTATTCCTTGCGGATCAGGTTCCAGCAGGAAGCCGAATCAAAAGCCAGATCTGGCTCTGCGATCTTTTTATTCACCGCTTGGGTCAGAACCGGGCTAAGGGCGACCCGCATACGTTCCAAGACTTTGTCTTGGTTATCGAGGTTGGCAACCGGCTTATCGAATAGTTCTAATTGCTGAGGGTGCCGCCTGAGGAAGTCAACCAAGGCAGATGACGCACCAAGTACCAAAGACAATCGGTCCGCGGAATCGCTCTTACTGAGCAACTTTTTGACTCTGCTCCGGTCGGATTCACCCAGAGCAAGTAAGGCGTTGAGTGCTTGGTCGGGATTAGCCGTTTTGGCAAGCGAGGCCACAGCGGCCCTGCCGGAGTCGCCCACTAAAGAGACAAGCTGGTCGAGTTTTGCCACGGTGCCAGACAGGTCGCTGAAACCGTAGCGGGCAAGCTCGGTTAGTGAGCCGCCACTTCTAGCAGTTGCCATTGAAACAATCCAGTCCGCTCAGGCTAGGCCTGATTTTAGAGGGTACCGAGGTTCTGCTGAAGCTCATAGTTTGTGACCTGACGACGGTAATCGCTCCATTCGCGACGCTTGTTCGCCAGCACATAGCTGTAAACCTCTTCACCAAGAGTCTCCGCAACCAACTCGCTTTCCTCAAGCTTTCGAATCGCGTGGTCCAAGCTCTGAGGAAGCGGCTGAATGCCCATTGCTCGGCGCTCGGCGTCGTTTAGATCCCAAACGTTATCCTCGGTCTCCGGAGGCAAAACGTACTCTTCTTCGATGCCCTTCATGCCCGCCGCCAACAATAGCGAGTAAGCCAGGTAAGGGTTTGCCGCTGAGTCAATCGCACGGTACTCAACTCGGGTTGACTGGCCCTTATTCGGCTTATACAGCGGTACTCGAATCAAGGCGGAACGGTTGTTGTGACCCCAACATACGAATGACGGAGCTTCGCCGCCGCCCCATAGGCGCTTGTAACTGTTCACGTACTGGTTTGTGACCGCAGTGATTTCAGATGCGTGACGCAACAGACCAGCGATGAAGTGCTTGGCGGTCTTACTCAGGTGGTAAGGGTCCGAAGCATCGTAGAACGCGTTGGTGTCACCTTCGAAGAGCGAAAGGTGAGTGTGCATTCCCGATCCGGGGTGCTCGGTGAATGGCTTTGGCATGAACGTGGCGTAAACGCCCTGCTCAATGGCCACTTCCTTGATAACGGTGCGGAAAGTCATGATGTTGTCAGCCATGGTCAAGGCATCCGCATAGCGCAAGTCGATTTCGTTCTGACCCGGACCACCCTCGTGGTGGCTGAACTCAACAGAAATGCCCAACTGCTCCAGCATGCCCACAGCGCGACGACGGAAATCGTGAGCGGTTCCACCGGGAACGTTGTCGAAGTAACCGGCGTTGTCTACTGGAACCGGACCGCCGTTTTCGAAATTCGGGCTCTTGAGCAGGTAGAACTCAATCTCCGGGTGGATGTAGAACGAGAAACCCTTTTCGCTGGCCTTATTCAACGCGCGACGCAACACGTTTCTTGGGTCTGCGGCTGCTGGTTGGCCATCCGGAGTCGTGATATCGCAGAACATTCGAGCGGTC
>CANCUC010000133.1 GCA_947381255.1 Actinomycetota bacterium | reverse complement strand
TTCGTAACACCTTCACCAATCTCTAGAGATGGTGCAGAGCGAATCTGCAAGCGCTTTGGCGTCGATCAGATCCGTTTTGCAAACTCTGGAACTGAAGCAACGATGTATGCCGTTCGCTTGGCAAAGGCTTACACCGGTAAAGATGGATTGGTAAAGATCGAGGGTGGTTACCACGGTAGCTATGACCCACTAACAGTTTCAGCGAAGCCTGATCTTAAGTTAGCCGGTCCTGCCGATAACCCAACACCTGTGATTCCAGCAGGAACACTCGCTGGTGAGATCTATGTCGTGCCATTTAATAATCTCGTTGCACTCGAGCGAGTATTTAAAGAGCACGCAAAGACAATTGCCTGTTTGATTATGGAACCTGTTCTTGAGAACCTTGCAATCGTTCTGCCAGATGAGGGATACCTCGCAGCAGTGCGTGCGCTCTGCGATCAATATGGAATTGTTCTCATCTTTGATGAGGTGAAGACTGGATTAACAGCGGGTCCTCGCGGCGCAGCCGCTCGTATCGGAGTAAAGCCAGATCTCATCTGTCTTGCTAAATCAATTGGTGGCGGATTGCCACTGGCTGCATTTGGTGGAAAGAAAGAGATCATGGATGCTGTTGCAGATGGTCGCTTCCATCACTTCGGTACATTCAACGCAAATCCACTAGCAATGGCCGGTGTACGTGCGATGGATAAGGTTTGTACGGATGAAGCACTTGGTAAGGCAGAAGCCTTGAACTATCAGGCTCTCGATCGCATCACCGAGATCATCAACGAGTACGAACTTCCAGCACACACAGTTGGTTTTGGAATCAAGGGTTGCATCACCTGGTCGATTGATCCAGTGCGCAATTATCGTGATTACAAAGCGACTGATTTCAAGGTTGCAGAACTCTCTTGGCTCTGGTCACTTAACCGCGGAATCATCACGCCTCCGGGACTAGATGAGCAGTGGTTGATCAGCTTGGCACACGAGCAGAACGAGATTGATATCTTGGTAGAAGACTTCCGTCAGATTGCAGAAGCTCTTCGCGCTTAAGTAATACTTATTATTCGAGGGAGATGAGATCGAAGTACTCATCGTTCCAGAGATCTTCATCTCCATCGGGTAGTAGCAAGACTCGCTCAGGCTTTAGAGCGACTACCGCACCAACATCGTGCGTCACCATTACAACTGCGCCTTGATATTCAGCCAGCGCTGCAAGAATTTCATCGCGAGATGCGGGATCCAAGTTATTTGTAGGCTCATCGAGTAGTAACAAGTTGGCTGCGCCAACCACGAGCGTGGCAAGAGCAAGTCTGGTTCGCTCACCACCACTCAATACCTTTACAGGCTTCTGCACATCGTCACCACTAAAGAGGAATGAACCCAATACTTGACGGGCTTGTGGCTCGCCAACGCCTTCACCTGAAGAGATCATGTTCTCGAGGACCGAGCGCTCGAAGTCGAGCATTTCGTGTTCTTGCGCGTAGTAACCAATCTTCAAACCATGTCCTGGCTCAATCGCGCCGGTATCTGATTCGGTAACGCCGGCGAGCATCTTGAGGAGCGTGGTCTTACCTGCACCGTTGAGTCCCAAGATAACGACGCGAGAGCCCTTATCAATTGCGAGATCAACGTCGGTGAAAATTTCAAGTGAGCCATATGACTTGGAGAGTCCATGTGCCATAAGTGGTGTCTTGCCGCAAGGCGCCGGAGTGGGGAAGCGGAGCTTTGCAACCTTGTCAGATTTACGAACATCTTCAAGACCAGCCAAGAGTGCATCAGCACGACGTAACATTCCTTGAGCGGCGACAGCCTTAGAAGCCTTTGCGCGCATCTTCTCACCTTGTTTAGCGAGGATTGCCGCCTTCTTCTCGGCATTAGCGCGTTCCTTCTTGCGGCGGTGTTCATCATCCTCACGTTGCTGGAGATATTTCTTCCAACCCATGTTGTAAACATCGATGACATTTCTATTTCCGTCGATGTAGAAAACCTTATTAACAACGGTCTCAATCAAATTCACATCGTGCGAGATGATGACAAGTCCGCCGGAGTACTTACCGAGATATTCCCGGAGCCAGTTGATCGATTCGGCATCCAAGTGGTTAGTGGGCTCATCGAGAATCAGGGTTTCAGATCCACCAAATAGAAGGCGGGCGAGTTCGACGCGGCGGCGCTGACCACCAGAAAGACCAAGCAGCGAATCGTTGAAGATTCGCTCGGGAAGTCCGAGGTTCATCGCGATTGATTCCGCCTCGGCAGAGGCGCCATATCCGCCAGCAACACTGAATTCTTGATCAACTCGACTGTAGCGCTCCATGGCCGCTTCAAGTTCATCCATTGAAGCAGTCGCCATAGCCTCTTCGGCTTTGCGCATGCGTGTAACGATGAGATCTAATCCGCGAGCGGAGAGGATGCGATTGATGACGCTCTCTTCCTGATCGCCAGTGCGTGGATCCTGGGGGAGGTAACCAATAGTTCCTGTACGAAGAACTTGGCCACCGGCTGGAAGACCTTCGCCGGCTAGGACCTTGGCGAGCGTGGATTTACCTGCACCATTTCGGCCCACGAATCCGATTCGATCACCGTGGTTAATCCGAACGGTTACATCTTTAACGAGGAGGCGAGCCCCAGCACGTAGTTCAACACTCTGGGTCGCAATCACTGCCTAATCTTACTGGGTAATAAATCACAGCCCGACCCAACGATTCTGACCATTTGGTTGTGGAATAAGCGCAATTCGCTGGCTAGACTCAAATTAACCGTTTGGAGTTGATTCATATGAAGGCCCTAGTTATCGGAGCCGGTGGAGTTGGAAGTGCGATTGCAAATATCGCTTCGCGTCGTGAGTTTATAGAAAGTATGGTCGTCGCAGATCGTGATCTTGCGAGAGCTGAAGCTGCTGTCGCGCGCCTGGGCGACAATCGTTTTACAGCGGCAACTGTCAATGCCTCAAGCGTTGAAGATCTGAGTGCGCTCATTCGCCTCACAGATCCCGATGTGGTTATCAACGCTGTTGATCCACGCTTTGT
>CANCUC010000132.1 GCA_947381255.1 Actinomycetota bacterium | reverse complement strand
CCATCGATTAATGGAATGATGGTTGAGGAGTTGGATTTGGCGTGCCAGGAAGGTAGCGCCATAAATGATTGACCACCAGTTGAGTGAAGCGCGCCGGTGATGAAGTCAGTCGAACCACCAAATCCCGAGTAGATGCTTCCCCGCACGCGCGAGGCATTTGCCTGGTCATAGAGATCTACCTGGAGAGCTGCATTAATCGAAGTCATGCGAGCTTGCTTACCAATCTGCGATGGATCATTGGTCTTCTCAGTTCTAAACATACGTACGCGGCGATTAAGGTGAAGCCACTCGTAAAGACGCTTTGTGCCAAATACGAAGGAGGCGGTAATCGGAACACCTTCATCAAGTGCGCTCGCCTCTTCGAGGTTCAGCACTCCATCGCTAAATGTTTCAGTCCAAATACGCATGCCATTTCTATTTTTCAAGAGTTCTAAGGTCGCATCTGGAACTGCGCCGATTCCCATCTGAAGTGTGGAATTATCCTTAATCATGGGAGCGATACGCTCACCAATTGCTCGTCCTACCGCGGAAAGCTCACCGGAGACATGCTCAGTGAGCGGCTCATCTGATTCAATAAGAAAATCAATCTCATGCTCGTAAATCTGCGCGTCGCCATATGTGTATGGCATATGTGAATTTGCTTGAGCTATAACAATTCCGCCATTTGCTCTTACCGATTCGATAGCAGCGGGAAGGATATTAACTTCCGTTCCGAGTGAGACGGTGTCAAAGCGTGGGAGTGAGGTATGAATCAAAACGACATCTGGTTTCAAATGATTCTTAATCAAGACTGGCAAGAGCGAGAGGCGACTTGGAATGTATGTGAGTTGTTTGGAGTTTCGCATTCCCGGTCCGATAAATGCCGACTCGTAAGAGACGCCTTCACGATGGGGGATACCCACCTGAGCATTGAGCATATGTAATCGATACTTCGGAACTTGTTTGTCGAAGGCGGACATCAGCGTCTTTGGCATCGAGAAATTTCCCGATACGACTACACGTGGGTTCTCTGGCAAGTCTTTGAGGATTGTTTTGAGCTGATCAATTGAAATTCTTCGCATGGATTAATCGTAGGAGACGAGTGATGGATAGATGACAGATCTAGGGTGAATAATTCGGTGCCAGCCCTCAATTTCTCCCACTTTTTAAACTCTTGTTATCCTACTCACATGATTATCGATGTCTGGGCTGATGTGGTCTGTCCGTGGTGTTTTATCGGTAAGCGTCGCTTAGAGAAGGCGCTAGAAAACTTTGAACATCGCGATCAGGTAACTATTCGCCATCGGGCATTTCAGTTGCAACCTGATATTAAAGAGAGTGTTTTAACCAAGAAATACCTTGCAGAGAAATATCAAGCCAGCCTTGAGCAAGTCGATCAAATGCAAGCAAATGTTTGCGCCGTCGCCGATGGCGAAGGACTTTGCTACAACTTAGATGAGACCCTCTCTGGAAATACCTTTGATGCACATCGCCTTCTCTTATGGGCGGCGACGCAAGATAAACAAGATGAACTCTTGGAAGTTCTCTTCTCAAATTACTTTGAGAAATCTCTACCCGTTTTCTCTCACGCAGATTTAGTCTCCGCTGCAGTTGGTGTCGGGATTGATGCGGATAAGGCCGATGATCTCTTGACCTCCACCTTATATACTGATGAGGTTATTGCAGATAGAAACCTCGCAAGTCAATTGGGTGCCACCGGTGTCCCATTTTTCGTATTTGATATGAAATTTGGAATTTCAGGTGCACAACCCCTTGAAGCATTTACACAAACTTTAGAGAGCGCCTGGGCGGAAGAGGTATCGACGCCAAGATAGTAGAAGTTGGCATGCCTTAGAGATACTCTTCTAGGTATGACAACGGAGTCACCTTTAGCAACCGCGCTCTCGCAATTACGAGGCGCCATCGATCAACTAGGCCTTTCAGAGAATGATTGGCAAACTCTTTCAACCCCACGTCGCGTATTGCAGGTAGCGGTTCCGCTACGTCGCGACAATGGCGAAGTCGAAATGTATGACGGCTATCGCGTTCAATACTCAACTACACGAGGTCCATCTAAAGGTGGTGTGCGCTATCACCCAGATATAGATCTCGATGAGACAGTTGCACTCGCGATGTTGATGACCTGGAAATGCGCACTCACTAATCTTCCTTATGGTGGCGCCAAGGGTGGCATCAATGTTGATCCGGCAACTTTGTCGCAGCGCGAGAATGAGCTATTGACTCGTAGATATACCTCTGAAATTTTGCCAATCATCGGTCCAGAACGAGATATCCCAGCTCCCGATGTGGGAACAGATGAGCGGAACATGGCATGGATGATGGATACATACTCCGTCAACGCCGGTTTCTCTGTTCCGGGAGTCGTGACAGGTAAGCCAATTGTTCTCGGTGGCTCGCTGGGTCGTACCTCTGCAACTGGCGATGGAGTCGGTATTGCTACTCGCGAAGCTCTTCGCGCAAAGGGCATTCCCATCGAAGGTGCACGTATCGCTATCCAGGGCTTTGGAAAGGTTGGATACTGGGCAGCTCGCGCAGTTGAAGATATGGGCATGAAGGTAGTGGCCGTAAGCGATGTAAATGGCGGCGTAACCGGATTCCCTTCAGTGAGCGCTCTCTGGGATCACTTCTTAGCCAACAAGAACTTGGATTTGCCTGGCACCGATCGCCTCACCAATGAGGAGCTTCTCCACCTTGATGTGGACGTCTTAATTCCAGCAGCTCTCGCCGATTCCATAACTGAATCAACAGCCTCGGCCGTTAAGGCGAAGATTGTGGTTGAAGGAGCTAACGGCCCAACCACCCCAAGTGGGGATGCGATCTTGCACGACAAAGGCATTTTGGTTGTGCCTGATATCTTGGCAAACTCAGGTGGCGTAATCGTCTCCTACTTTGAGTGGGTTCAAGATAAGCAGAATTACTTCTGGACCGCCGATGAGGTCAAGACCAATCTCTCATCGATCATGATGAAGGCCCTCAACGAGGTTGAATCGACCTCTGAGAAAAAGGGAGTGAC
>CANCUC010000131.1 GCA_947381255.1 Actinomycetota bacterium | reverse complement strand
TCGATGGGCGCGATGGTGGATCTCCGCCCAACTGTCTGCTCGATTACTTCCCTGAGGATTTCTTAGTCGTGATCGATGAATCTCACGTAACGGTGCCTCAGATTGGCGCTATGCACGAAGGGGATGCATCTCGTAAGCGCACGCTCGTTGAACACGGCTTCCGACTCCCTAGCGCCATGGATAACCGTCCACTTCGCTTTGATGAGTTCCTCACTCGTAAGGGTCAGACCGTTTACCTTTCCGCAACACCCGGAAAGTATGAGCTAGAGAAGGTTCAGGGAGATGTCGTTGAGCAGGTCATTCGTCCTACGGGTTTGATTGACCCTGCCATCATTCTCAAGCCCATTAAGGGCCAGATCGATGATCTCCTGGCCGAGATTAGGCTTCGAGCTGAACGCAATGAGCGCGTCCTTGTTACAACCCTGACCAAGAAGATGTCAGAGGATCTCACCGATTACCTTCTAGGACTTGGAATTCGAGTTCGATACTTGCACTCAGAGGTAGATACCTTGAGACGAGTTGAACTTCTGCGCGAATTGCGAAGCGGTGAGTATGACGTGCTCATTGGAATCAATCTGCTCCGAGAAGGTTTGGATCTACCTGAGGTTTCACTCGTTGCAATTCTCGATGCTGATAAGCAGGGCTTCCTACGTTCTGCCACCTCTCTCATTCAGACGATTGGCCGCGCCGCCCGTAACGTCTCGGGTGAGGTACATATGTATGCCGACAGCATTACTCCCGCAATGGCGCAGGCTATTGATGAGACCAATCGCAGACGTGCGAAGCAAGTGGCATATAACTTGGAGCATGGCATTGATCCGACCCCACTTCGTAAGAAGATTGCTGACATTACAGATCTCATTACCAAAGAGGCGGAAGATAGTTACTCATTGACTCAAGGCTCGAAGAACAAGGCGAATCAGACCCCGGCAATAACTCATCGCAGACCCGCTGGAGTCTCTCTACCGCGACAAGAGTTACTCGCTCTCATAGAATCCCTCACTGATCAGATGAGATCTGCAGCCGCGGAGTTGCAATTCGAATTAGCGGCACGTCTGCGCGATGAATTGCGCGATCTCAAGCGCGAACTACGAGGTATGGAGGAGGCAGGCGTATGAGTACAGACCGCCTCATTATTCGCGGAGCTCGCGAACATAATTTGAAGGATGTATCACTTGATCTTCCACGAAATTCCCTGATTGTCTTTACGGGACTCTCTGGATCTGGAAAATCTTCACTCGCCTTCGACACCATCTTTGCTGAGGGTCAACGCCGATACGTTGAATCACTCTCTGCCTACGCCCGCCAATTCCTGGGTCAGATGGATAAGCCAGATGTTGATTTCATCGAGGGGTTATCTCCAGCGGTATCGATCGACCAAAAATCAACGAACCGTAATCCACGCTCCACCGTTGGAACGATCACTGAGGTCTACGACTATCTCCGTCTGCTCTTCGCCCGCGCCGGTCGCCCGCATTGCCCTAATTGCGGAAAAGCTATCGCGAGGCAGAGCCCGCAGAACATTGTTGATCAGATTCTTGCCTTGGAGGAGGGTGTGCGTTTTCAAGTCCTCGCTCCAGTTATTAGAGAGCGCAAGGGTGAGTTTGTAGATCTCTTCACTGACTTCACGACACAGGGCTTCTCTCGCGCCCGAGTTGATGGGACGGTTTATTCGCTCAACGAAGTGCCGAAATTGAAGAAGCAAGAGAAACACACGATTGAAGTTGTAGTGGATCGCCTTGCCGTAAAGAAAGAATCCAAGTCACGCATCACCGACTCCATCGAGACCGCACTTAAATTAGCAAGCGGAGTTGTGGTCCTTGATTTTGTCGACGCTTCAGCCACAGATCCCGAGAAAGAACGTATCTTTAGCGAACATATGGCCTGCCATGATTGTGGCCTCTCTTTCGAGGAGATGGAGCCACGCTCCTTCTCGTTCAACTCGCCATTTGGAGCATGCCCAGATTGCACCGGTATCGGAACTCGCCTTGAAGTTGATCAGGAGCTCGTCGTTCCAGATGATTCGCTCTCACTCAACGAAGGAGCCATCGCCCCATGGGCTGGAGGTCACTCCTCTGAATACTTCACGCGTTTACTTCAAGGGTTGGCAGATGAGATCGGTTTCTCAATGGATAAGCCATGGAGCAAGTTGACGCAGAAAGCCCGCGATGCCGTTCTCTACGGCTCTGATTATGAGGTCCACGTTAAATATAAGAACCGTTATGGAAGAGTCCGCAATTATTCAACAGGTTTTGAAGGCGTCTTAGGATTTATCGAACGCAAGCACTCCGAAACTGATTCAGATTTTAGCCGCGAAAAATATGAAGCCTATATGCGCGAAACTCCATGTCCGGTCTGTAAAGGTGCGCGCTTGAAGCCAGAGGTATTGGCGGTCACCTTAGGTGGCAAGAATATCTGGCAGATCTGCGAACTCTCTATCGCAGATTGCGCAGTCTTCTTAAAGAAGATCTCTCTCAATGCACGAGAGAAGAAGATCGCAGATCGCGTACTTAAAGAGGTTCACGCCAGACTCGGTTTTTTGCTCGATGTCGGCCTGGACTATCTCTCACTTGAACGACCAGCTGCAACGCTCTCTGGGGGAGAGGCGCAACGTATTCGCTTGGCTACTCAGATTGGTTCTGGATTGACCGGAGTTCTCTACGTGCTCGATGAACCAAGTATTGGATTACACCAACGCGACAATCGCAGATTAATCGATACCCTGACTCGCCTGCGCGACCTCGGAAATACCCTAATCGTTGTTGAACATGATGAAGACACTATTCGCATTGCAGATTGGATCGTAGATATTGGTCCAGGCGCCGGCGAACATGGCGGCAAGGTGGTTTCATCGGGAGATTACCAAGCCCTTATCTCAGCGCCTGAATCCATTACTGGTGATTACCTTGCGGGTCGACGCTTCATACCAATTCCAGAGAGTCGTCGTCCAAGTGACCCTAAGCGAACCTTGGTTGTAAAAGAGGCGAAGGAGAATAACCTCAAGAGCATCAACGTCACCTTCCCATTGGGGCAGTTCGTTGCTGTCACAGGCGTGAGTGGATCTGGAAAATCAACGCTCGT
>CANCUC010000130.1 GCA_947381255.1 Actinomycetota bacterium | reverse complement strand
GCACACGGAACGGAAAGCCAATGAGCGATAGCACAATAAGTAAGATCGAGATTCGCGCATGCAGAGGAGGTGATGAGCTCAACAACCTAGATGCTGTTGAAGCAGTTCAACTTCCAGGCGGCTCGCGTCCTGATTTCACCGTTGTGACTATTACTACCACTGATGGAGTTACGGGAACTTCTTTTGGCTTCGGCGCACTCGATGCAAAGGCCGCAGCCGGCGCACTCTCGCAAGTAAAGCCATTCTTTATGGGTCGCGGGGTTCACGACGCTGCAAAGAATATGAAGGATTTCGAACTATTTGATCGACGTTGGAACCATGTTCCAATTTATGCCTATGGACCATTCGACAACGCTTGCTGGGATGTAGTCGGCAAGATGGCCCACCAACCTGTTTATAAATTACTTGGTGCTGCCCGTGAAAAAGTACCTCTCTATGTCTCTTCGATGTTCTTGCCAGGCCCTGCAGAGTATGTAAAACAAGCCTTAGAAGTTAAAGCGAAGGGCTACAAGGGTTACAAGCTCCATCCTCCAGGAGATCTTTCACTTGATATCGAGTGCTACCGCGCTGTGCGCGAAGCAGTTGGGGATGATTTCACCTTGATGGCTGATCCCGTTATTGCTTATACCTATGAAGAGGCGTTAAAGGCTGGCCGCGAACTTGAGAAGTTAAATTTCCGTTGGCTTGAAGAGCCACTTCTAGATATCAACTTCAATGGTCTTCGTAAATTGCGTGAAAAGTTAGATATCCCTATCTGCGGAACCGAAGTTGTCGCAGGTGCCCAATATTCAACAGCGCAGTACATCACTGAAGGTCTTGCAGACATCGTTCGTTCCGATGTCTCATGGCGCGGTGGAATTACAGCGGTGATGAAGACCGCGCATGTTGCTGAGGCCTTTGGAGTCCAGTGCGAGTTGCACACCACGATTTATCATGGTCTCGAACAGGTTCAGTTGCATCCTTCCCTCGCTCTCACAAACTGCGAATTCTTCGAGACGCTTTACCCATTCGATGATTTTGAATTTGGAACAAAGTCCAAGCTCAACATCGTTGATGGTTATGTGATGGCTCCTGAAGGTGAAGGACTTTGCATTGATTACGACTGGGACTTCATCGAGAACCACACGGTCGCAGTTCTTTAATTCTTTACTCTCAACGCTAGTTCGGTACCTGCCTGAATTAGCCAGCGGTGAGGATCTGATATCGCATCATTGAGTGATGGTGCGATATCAATGAGTGCAACTCCCCTCTCTCCCATCTCAATCTCAGTGGCTCCCACGCAGTACATAATTGGTTTGTTATTTCTTCTCGCCAGCTCCGCAATAGTTCCGACAACTTTTCCATAATCACTCTGTTCATCGAGTTTTCCTTCGCCTGTTATCACCAGGTCTGCAGCGTTGATTGCCTCGGGGAGTCCAATGATTTGAGCGATGGCGAGCGCACCGGATTTCATTTCGATATCCCAGGCGATACTCAATCCATATGGAGTGCCACCAGCCGCTCCTGCTCCTGGAAAATCATTATGACCACTTACCTCGTGGAAGCGTTCTAGCGCGCGAGCGAGCTCAGAAACCTGCTCCGGAGTCGCCCCTTTCTGGGGTGAATAAATGGCTGCGCTTCCCGTAGCTCCCAGTAAAGGATTGGTGACATCGCTCAAACAGATAACTCCACCGACCGGAGCCGCAATCACTCCACTTATATCTACCTTGGAGAGAGTTTCGAGACCCGCTCCTCCGAGTTCAATTTCTCTCCCATTGGCGTTTTCCAAGCGAGCGCCGAGTGCCATCAATAATCCGGCACCTCCATCAGTGCTCGCCGAACCTCCAACCGAGAGAATAATTTTCGAAACTCGTGAATCACCCGCAATCTGCCTTAAAACCCGGCCAAGTTCATAGGTATGCGAGCGCATGGGATCGAGCTTTTCCTGCAGCGTAAGGCCACAAATGCTCGCCAACTCCACATAGGCAGTTCCATCTGCCAGCAGTAACCAGAAGCAGTCGTGCGCCAGATTGCACGAAATGCGCAGAGCCTCTGAGTTTTGAAGCGCGATCGTCTCCAGAGTTCCTTCGCCCCCATCAGCCATTGGCTTAAGAATGAGCTCATCTGCTGGTCGAACCGCGCGCCAACCTTCCGCGATAGCGGTGGCGGCATCCTGGTTAGAGATGGACCCTTTAAAGGAATCTGGCGCGATGACGACCTTCACCCATCAAGTTTAAGTCGCATTCCACCTATATGAACCCACAAGAAGCCCAATGGATTTTGACAAAGATTCCACAAGATTGCGGTCAATCATTCGTAGTGAGGCAACAAGGCCGGTACTTTTAAGGAGTAAGAAATGAAGTCCAAGAAGATCACATCAATCGCCCTCCTCACCGCAGGGCTCATGCTCGGTTCAACATCACTAGCTCTCGCTGAAGATGCAACCCCGGCTCCAGTTTCAAGCCCATCTGCTTACCAAACTCAATTAGCTGCCTACAAGGTGGCACTGCTTCAGTACCAATTCGCCAAGGTCAATGCTGACATCAACTACCGCACAGCAGTTCAGAAGTATGAATCTGATTGGGATGTAACGATGGCTGCTTTCCAAAGTGCACAAGCTGCCTTTCAAGCAAAGAAGCAACCAATCCAAGAAGTTCGACGTGCCGCCGTTAATGCAGCCTCCGCAGCATTCTTAGCTGCAACCACTGGCACACCTAGCGATGCAACAGTCAAAGCAGCGCTCACCGCATATTGGGCTGCAACCAAAGCAGCTAACACCGCTTACACAGCTGCAATCACCGCTCTCGGTGCTGGCCCAGTAAAGCCAGTAAAGCCTGCCGCACCTGTAAAGCCAGTTGATCCAACCAAGCCAGTAGCACCTGTAAAGCCAGGTAAGTAATTAGTAAACCTAAAAAGAAAAGCGCCTCTCAACTCAATGAGTTGGGGGGCGCTTCTTTGCGGAGACGAGAGGATTTGAACCTCCGAGGCCTTTTAACGGGCCTACCTCATTAGCAGTGAGGCGCACTCGACCGGGCTATGCGACGTCTCCAAGTGGTGGTGGGAGTTTACAGGCAAAAGTCGGCGGTGAAACCCTCGGTTTTAGCG
>CANCUC010000129.1 GCA_947381255.1 Actinomycetota bacterium | reverse complement strand
ATAGATACAGATGGTGAACCACTCGGCGAAGCGGCCGCATGGCAATTGACCTACTCGGTTGTTAATAGTTTCACTGAAGTGGACTCCGAGATTTATCACAAACCTGATTACATCGTAGATGCCGTTATGACTCTCTCGGGGGAGCTTGGGGAACATAACAAATCAGTTGATGATGTTCGTCAATTCCTCCACGATTTTGCAGCCCAGCTCAGCGCCATCACAGGAAAATTAAATGATGCGGTCAGAAGCGCGCTTGAAGTTATTAGTGAGCGAATCGCAATTCTGCCCATGGTTGAAAAACTCGATGAGCATCGCCTTCGTACCGGACAGCTCACCTTCAATGATCAGATGTCCTACGCTGCAAAATTAGCGGAGCAGACCCCCGAGCTCTCCGAGATTGAGCGAGCCAAGTACAAAGTCGTTCTCTTGGATGAATATCAAGACACCTCGTATGCGCAGGTTCGCTTCCTCTCCTCTCTATTTGGTAACGGTCATGCTGTTACCGCAGTCGGTGATCCCAATCAAGCAATTTATGGATGGCGCGGTGCAAGCGCTGAAACGCTTTCAAGTTTCGCTGCAACATTCGGCGGAAGGTGCGAGAAATTCCCACTGCTCACGACCTGGCGAAATGATCAATCAATCTTGGATTTCTCCAATCGCATTATCGAGCACATCTCTGATACAGCGGGTCGATCCTTCGATGTTGAGGCACTGCGCGCTCGGCCAGATGCCAAAGAGGGTCACCTTGCCTGCGGACTCTATGTAACACCAAGCGATGAAGCGGCAGCTATCGCAGATTACTTTGCCGCACTTTGGAAAGACCCCAACGACAGCTCAATACCGCTGGATGAACACCTCACCTTCGCCGTGCTGGTACGCGTGAAGGCATATATCCCGCTCATCGAACTCGCACTGCGTGAGCGCAATATTCCAACAGAAGTTCTCGGAGTTGGTGGTCTGATACATATTCCAGAGATCGCAGACATCATCGCGCTGCTGCGTTTGTTTACCTACCCCGATGCGGGTACAGCTTTAGCCCGCCTATTAGTCGGACCACGCCTCGCACTCGGAGCGAAAGATATACACGCACTCGGGAGATATTCGCGAGAGATTGCACGCCGCACTAACTCCAAGCGAAGTGATCGATTAGAGGAGATTTTAGAGTTTGGTTCAGAGGAAAACCTCGACGCTAACGATTTTGCAATCGGTTCAATTATTGAAGCCCTCGAGTTGATCGATGAAGCTGATCCTTCGGAGTTCTCCAGTGAAGGGTTGGCGCGCCTGAAGGAGTTTGCGCGAGAGCTCAAAGCGGTGCGCCGCACTATGACCGGCTCTATAACCGACAAGATTCAAATTGCAGAACGCTTTTTACGCCTCGATGTAGAGACTTTGGTTCGCGATGGATGGCAGAACGGACGTCGCCACCTCGATAAATTCATGGATGAGGCTGCGGCATTTGCAAGAACTGGCGGAACAATCTCCGCTTTTCTAACCTGGCTTGAAACCGCGGAGAAGCGTGAAGGTGGTCTTAAGCCAACTTCCGTCACCGCCAATAAGAGTGCGGTTCAAATCCTCACTGTTCATGGTTCAAAGGGCTCTGAGTGGGATGTTGTTGCGGTTCCTGGATTACTTAAGGGAGTCTTTCCAAATAGCGGCGCTGCCTCGACCTCGTGGATTAAATATCCCGGCTCACTTCCCATCCGTTTCCGCGGGGACTCAAACCAGTTCCAAGATTTCCTATTTCCATCTGGAGATGATGCACTCAAAGCGCCGCGAGTAAAGGATGCCCTCGACACCTTTGAAGAAGCTCAAAAGGCTCGCCACAAGTTGGAAGAGCTTCGCCTCGGTTATGTTGCTTTCACCCGCGCAAAATCTCACCTGCTCTGTACCGCATCCTGGTTCCGAGATGGAAAGAGTGCAGTTGAGCAGAGCGAACTATTTACGATGCTCTATCAATTCTTAGAGGAGCGAGATTCAACCGCCATTATCTCAACCTGCGATAAACCTGATGAGAATCCGGCTCTACTCGAACCTCGAACTGCTTCATGGCCACAACCTTCATCTCGCCAAAGGATTATTCAAGACTCTGCCGAATTAGTCAGCGCAAGTGAAGCCTTAGATTTAGATGCGGCAATCGAAGATGAGCTTGACCCTATAAAAAATAACATCTTGCACGATGCGAAGGCGCTGATTGAAGAGCTTGCGCGCGCCCGCCAACCCGAAATCGTCTACCTTCCAGATCGACTTTCGGTCTCCACTCTTATCGCGCTAAAGAGCGCGCCAGAAGAACTTGCCCTTAATATCCGCCGCCCTATGCCGCGCCATACAGATAAGTACGCCAAACGCGGAACTGAGTTCCACTTATGGGTTGAGAGACAGTTCGGAGCGCAAGCGCTCTTCGATGAAGATCTTTTCGATCCAATGCCAGCGGCCGATGTCCCGCTCCAAGAGTTGCAAGAGAAGTGGCTCGCCTCGAGTTGGGCAGGGCGTGAGCCTGTAGCAGTTGAAGAGGGATTTGAGACAGTTATCAACGGCATTGTGCTACGAGGACGAATTGATGCAATTTATCGCGATGGAGATGGCTTTGAGGTTGTGGATTGGAAGACGGGACGAATTAAAGAGGGCGAAGAGCTAGAAGTCGCTTCCATTCAATTGGCAATGTACCGCCTCGCTTACTCAAAGCAGCACGGGGTTCCCATCGAAAAGGTGCGCGCGGCATTTCATTACGTTGCTGATAATAAGACGATCTACCGCGAGAACTTATCGACCGAGGAAGAGATCGCAACTCTCATCGCATCGGTGGATTTACTTTAGATTAATCTCAACTCCGATTGGCAGATGATCGCTCATCGCACTTGGCGCAAATTCAATGGGCTTGCTCTCCATAGACTCCAAGGCCAAGATGTAATCAAATTGCAACGATGGCTTATAACTTGGGAAGGTCTTCTTTCCCACGAGTGAACTCCAGCGTGAAAATCTCTGAGGAATATTCCACGGCAGATTGATATCCCCAACAATCAGATGTTTTCCCGGAAGGTGTTTCATCTTTCGCATCAAGAGGCGGAGCTGGTAGTAATTCCAAAATGGAACGAA
>CANCUC010000128.1 GCA_947381255.1 Actinomycetota bacterium | reverse complement strand
TAATGCAAGCGCCAGAAAGAGGAGTCTAGAGCCCAGCGGGGCTGGGAGTAAAACCGAGTCCGAATCCCCCGCAACCAGATGGCCTCTAGGTTTGGCATACTTCCCCATATGAGCGCAGAAAAAGTGGAAAAACCTCGTATCTCAACCCGCATTGCAGCGATTGCCGAATCGGCCACACTCGCGGTTGATGCGAAGGCTAAGGCCCTTAAGGCCGCTGGTAAGCCAGTTATTGGCTTTGGTGCAGGTGAACCTGATTTCCCGACTCCTGATTACATCGTCCAAGCAGCGATCGATGCGGCGGCTAAACCGGCCAACCACCGTTACACCCCAACTCCTGGTCTTCCAGAGTTGCGAGATGCGATCGTCGCAAAAACTCTTCGCGATTCCAGTTATGTCATCACCCCTGATCAGGTGCTTGTAACAAATGGTGGCAAGCAAGCGGTGTACCAAGCATTTGCAACCATCATCAACCCTGGTGATGAGGTTATTCTCCCTGCGCCTTATTGGACCACTTACCCTGAGTGCATCAAGTTGGCCGGCGGAAAGGCAGTCGAAGTATTCGCGGATGAGACCCAGAACTACCTCGTCAGTGTTGAACAACTCGAAGCAGCTCGCACCGAACACACTAAAGCACTTCTCTTCTGTTCCCCATCTAACCCAACTGGTTCGGTTTACTCACACGAACAGGTGAAGGCAATTGCTGAATGGGCATTAGCACACGGCATTTGGATCATCGCTGATGAGATTTACGAACACCTTCTCTATGACGGCGCAACGGCGCCTAGCATTCCGGTAGTTGTTCCAGAGATGGCTGATCGCACAATTATTTTGAATGGTGTTGCTAAAACTTACGCCATGACCGGATGGCGCGTCGGTTGGATGGTGGGACCTAAAGATGTCATTAAGGCAGCTACCAATTTGCAATCACACCTCTCCTCTAACGTTTCAAATGTTTCACAGCGCGCCGCGATTGCCGCGCTGACTGGAGATCTCACCGCTGTACATGAGATGGGCGTGGCATTTGATCGCCGCCGCAAATTGATCGTCGGATTACTCAATGAGATTCCCGGAGTTGTTTGCCCAACGCCAACTGGTGCTTTCTATGTGTATCCATCAGTTAAGGGTGTACTAGGAAAAGAGATTCGCGGTAAGCGTCCACAAACTTCTGCAGAGCTCGCAACTTTGATCTTGGAAGAGGCAGAAGTTGCCGCTGTACCAGGTGAAGCTTTTGGGCCTTCGGGATATCTACGCTTCTCATATGCCCTAAGCGATGCAGATATCGTTGAGGGAATTGCTCGCGTTAAAAAGTTGTTGTCAGAAGCTATTTAAAGCTCTGCGCCAACAAAACGCACCTCTGGCACGAGAGTAATTCCAAACTTCTCGTGGACTCGCGCCCTGGCGCTTCTTGCTAACTCAAGAATATCTTCAGCTGTCGCGCTACCTGAATTAGTCAGTGCAAGAACATGTTTCTCGGAAATTTTCGCACCGCTTAATGTTTCACCTTTACTTACACCAGCATGCTCCATGAGCCAGGCTGCTGAGGTTTTGATTGAACCGTCGCCCTGCGGCCAGCGAGGGGCATCGTCAGGCAGTGTTGCTGAAACTTCCGCAGAGATAATCGGATTCACAAAGAAAGAACCTGCAGACCAATTCTGATTTCTCTCACCATAAAGCATCCCTTTCTTGCTTCGCAGCGCAAGAACTGCCGCGCGTAAATCCTGTGTCGGTACTTTGGCCTCTAGCTCCACGCCGAGAGCATCTGCCAACTCTTTATATTTAATGGGAAGTGAGAACTCTCCGCGGCGCAATTGGAAAGTTACATCAAGAATTATGTAGCGATCTTTCTCGCGCTTGAAAATGGAATTGCGATATCCAAATTCGCATTGATCCGCAGTGAAAGTTTTGACTGCTTTATCAACGCGGTCATAGGTGCGAAGGCGGGCAATTACTTCAGAAACATCATGTCCATATGCACCGATATTTTGTATTGGAGCCGCGCCGACCGTCCCAGGTATACCGCTCAGTGATTCCAGATTTGCTAAATTCTTTTCGAGTGTAAAAGCAACAAACTCATCCCAATCAACTCCTGCCGAGACCTGCAACATACCTCCGCTGCAAGCATCAATCTCATAGGAGTTTCCTGAAGTTTCGACGACGATTACCGTGCCTTCAAATCCAGAGTCGCCGACCAAAATATTTGATCCTCCGCCGATTACAAGAAGAGGTGTTCCGGCTTCATCTGCAGCTTTAATTTCTGCAATGAGTTGCTCTTCAGTTGTGGCTCTAACAACTTTGCGCGCAGGGCCACCTACATGCAAAGTGGTGAGCTCGGAGAAGTTGGTCATAGGTAAAGGCTAGCGTCGGGCTACCAATATCTCATTCTTGCCGCGGAAGCGGTCAAGGATTCGATCGTAATTCTTCTTTGATTGCTCATCTCTAAAGGCGGGATCGGTGTCGTAATACCCGTGATGCCTCGCTTGCTCTAATGGCAGATCCAACTGAACTAAATTGCCACGAGCCTGACGGAGACGAAGTGAGAATTCGATATCGGCATTGCGGTAATAAATTGCGCGGTTGTTGAAGCCACCGCATTCAATTGCTGAATCCCGGTTGAGCCCGAGGAAATAGCTAAAGAGAACATCAACTTCTCCTGCGCCCTTATCTTCAACGCTGCGCCAATCATCCTCAATATTCACCAAGCCACCGCGCCAACCGGCAGCGGCGCACTCCCCTGTTTTCAATAGATCAATTACCGGAGTGACAGCATCCCCCAAGAGGTGGGTCGAAGGATCCATGATGATCAAGTACGGGGCGGGTGAGAATTTAAGGAGCGCATTTGCCGCTTCCGCCCAACCCACACCTTCTTGCACTTGGGTGATAAATGTTCGTTCATCGAGCTGAGTTGCTATATCCAGTAGCTCTGGCTTCCCAGAAATAACTACCAAGATGGCGCAATCACGTGGAGAAAATTCTTTAATAGCTTTTATCGAAATAATTAAGTCATCAATAAATCCATCGGCAATCAACCCAATTGCGCTTGGAAATGTTTTGTCCGTGAACTTTCGGAGATCCCCAATTCGCGAGACGATTGGGAATGGCGATTTGAGTTTAAATTCAAAGCCATCTGCAAC
>CANCUC010000127.1 GCA_947381255.1 Actinomycetota bacterium | reverse complement strand
CGAAGAGCATGCGTGAACCCGCAGTTACGCAAGACATTCCGCAGAGGAACTGTCCAACGCAGCTGATGATAAAGACGAGTTTTGCCCAGATTCCAAGGCCTAGAACGGTCACGATAACTGCGCCGGATGAACCGCCGCCCTTTGTGATTGCATCTGCTTGAGCGCCTGTAATTGAGAAGAGCATTGCAAGCAGCATCACCCAACCAGCAACACCGGAGTAAGCAATCGACTTCCAGATACCCTTAGCAGCCTCTGTTGAAGCGCCGCCAGTCTCCTCTGAGACGTGGGCTGAAGCATCGAAGCCAGTGAGTGTGTACTGGGAGAGCAAGAATCCGAGTGGGAAGATGTACCACCAGAACTTGCCGTTACCAGTTCCAAAGCCACCGTTATTAATCTGATGGGTAAAGACCCATGAAGCAGATGCGTGGTGAGTTGGGTAGAAGATGAAGATTCCAATGATCACAGCAACGCCAACAACGTGCCACCAAACGTTTACACCTTGGAATTGATGAATCAACTTGGCGCCATAAACGTTGATGATGACGTGGAGGAACAAGATGATCAGGAAGATGAGGAATGTCTGCTTGAGGTTGGTTGGGTTAAACCAATGCCAGTATTGAGCCGCAGCATTTTGTGCGAAGAGCGCTAGACCGAAGTCCACGCCAGCTGTAACGGCGATGAGTCCCATCAAGTTAAGCCAACCGGTAATCCATCCGTGGATTGGGCGACCGAGCTTGAGAGACCAATAATAAATTCCACCAGCTGTTGGCATGGCAGATACCAATTCAGCCATTGAGAGACCCACAAGGATTACGAAGGTAGCTACGAGAGGCCAACCGAGGGCAATTGCTACAGGTCCGCCGTTATTCCAGGCTTGACCGAAGGTAGTAAAACATCCTGAGAGAATTGAGATGATCGAGAAAGAGATAGCGAAGTTGTTGAAGCCTGACCATTTGCGGTCAAACTCTTGTTTATAGCCTAGCTCTGCGAGTTTTTTCGCATCTGCATCATGAGTACTACTCATAGGTTTGCGTCCCATCCGTTAGGTCGGTGATCCGATTTCCGAGGAACGCTTGGGGCGCGAATCCGCGGATTAGAAAGAAGTGTGCCGTGGAACACACCCATTTGGAAGCGAACTCGGGGTGATTTCTCAGGGTTTTTTTCGCCGTGTTGGGGGATTTTTCCAGCCTATTGTGCGTGTTCTAGCCCCCGAGTAACCTCACTTCATTCATCAATCCGAACGCAGATGTTCGGTCTATCGGAGGTATGTGTGTCTCTCTCCTTGGAGCAATTAAAGGCAGATGTAGCAAGCGGAAAGATCGACACCGTAGTTGTCGGTGCGACAGATATGCAGGGCCGACTTCAAGGAAAGCGAATTCACGCCCCCTTCTTCGTCGCCGACACCATCAAGAATGGCACCGAGGGTTGCAACTATCTCCTCGCTGTTGATGTCGATATGAATACCGTCCAGGGATATGACGTCTCCTCCTGGGATACCGGTTACGCGGATATGGGTCTTGCGCCAGATTTCGAGACTCTGCGCTACCTCCCTTGGCATGAAGGCACGGCGATGGTTGTCGCCGACTTCGTCGACCACCACAAGCATTTAATCTCCGTCTCCCCTCGCACAATATTGAAGAACCAGTTGGCTCGCTTGGATGCTGCCGGAATGTTGGCGCTCTGCGGAACCGAGCTGGAGTTCATCGTCTTCCAAGATACCTTCGAGCAGGCGTGGAACAAGGGCTACAAAGATCTAGTACCAGCCAACCAATACAACGTGGACTACTCTCTCATCGGCACCTCGCGCGTTGAGAAGTTGCTCCGCGCAATTCGCCTGAACATGGATGGCGCTGGATTGATCGTGGAGTCGGCAAAGGGCGAATGTAATTTTGGTCAGCACGAGATCGCCTTTAGATATGAGGATGCCCTTCGCACCTGCGATAACCACTCTATTTACAAGATGGGCGCCAAGGAGATCGCGTCACAACAAGGTTGCTCACTTACCTTTATGGCGAAGTTCAATGAGCGCGAAGGCAGCTCATGCCATATCCACCTCTCCTTCCGTGGAAAAGATGACTCTGCAGTTCTCGCTGGAGATGCTGGCGATGGACTCTCTCCACTCGGCCGCAACTACCTAGCTGGAATCCAGGCTCACATGCGCGAGCTCACTCTCCTCTTCGCTCCAAACATCAACTCTTACAAGCGCTACCAATATGGAACATTTGCGCCAACCGCACTCAAGTGGGGACGCGACAACCGCACCTGCGCACTTCGTCTGGTCGGACAGGGTCACTCACTTCGCATCGAAAACCGCGTACCGGGTGGAGATGCAAATCCTTACCTCGCTGTTGCCGGAATGGTCGCAGCTGGCCTTGATGGAATTGAAAACAAGCTTGAGCTCGAGCCAGCCTTCGAAGGCAACGCTTACGCACTCGAGACTTCTCGCGTTCCAACTTCTTTACTTGAAGCCCGTGATCTCTGGGCCAATAGCGAATGGGTTAAGAAGACATTTGGCGAAGATGTGCAGAAGCACTACACCCATATGGCAGATACAGAGATTGATGCTTTTAGCCGCGCGGTCACCGATTGGGAGCGCGTCCGTAACTTCGAACGCATGTAAGGTAACTATTTATTATGAGCACATATACAGTCATTAACCCTGCCACCGCGCTTCCAGTTAAAGATATCGAGCTTGCCGATATCGCTTTAACTGACGCGACGATTGCCAAGGCCCAGAAAGCCTTTGAAAGCTGGCGTTCGATAAACCCAGGTGATCGGGCCAAACTGCTTCGTAACTTTGCTCGCGTTGTAGATGAGCACATCGAAGAGTTAGCTCAACTTGAAGTTCTCAACTCCGGTCACACCATCGGTAACGCCCGTTGGGAAGCGGGCAATGTCCGCGACTGCCTCAACTATTACAGCGCGGCTCCTGAGCGCCTCTTCGGTCGCCAGATTCCCGTTCCAAACGGAATCGACATCACCTTCAAAGAACCTCTTGGCGTCATCGGAATAATCGTTCCTTGGAACTTCCCGATGCCGATTGCCGGATGGGGATTCGCTCCAGCGCTCGCAGCCGGTAACACAGTTGTTCTGAAGCCCGCCGAGCTAACTCCCCTCACCGCAATTCGTTTGGGTGAACT
>CANCUC010000126.1 GCA_947381255.1 Actinomycetota bacterium | reverse complement strand
TCAATTTCGTTTTGAAATCACCGACGGCTAATTGCGCTGTAATACCACTGCTTGAAGTCGCAGTAATTTGAGTAGCACTATTTGAGACCGTTCTAGCAGTGATGGAAAGTGAAACTACATCTGGCAAATTAAATGCCGAAGCAACATCCTTCTGAATTAAAACTCGTTGCCAATGGGCGTATTGCGGATTTAAGAAGATATCTAAGCTCCACGGATCCGGAACGTTAGTCAGATAAGGGAATGCAGTTCCCCAAACATCTGCGCTCTGTTGCGTCTGCCCACCATCAGATGAGAAGAAGTAGACATTGATTGGTTTGCCAAGATAGAAGATTGCTTGCGCATTACTTGGGTCGAGCTCCGTCGCGTTTACCGCAGCGACCCAGTTAGCTCCGACGCCAGCTTCTGACTCCTTGGCAAAACCGATATAAGCCTGGTCATAAATCGTGTTGTAGACGTTGCAATCACATGAAGCACGGAGTGTGAGGTGCGCTAAGGCATAGGTACGTGAGGCAATTGCTTGCGCTTGAAGCGCTGCCGCTGGCCAACTAGATGACATCTCACTGATACCAAGTACATATTGTTCAAGAGTCATAGTGGCTGTGGCCTCAATTTTGGAACCCACAACTTTGAGTTGTACTTGACCATATTTGAGCTGGATTGATCCTTTAGCGGTGGTGACTTTTACAACTGTGAAAGGTTCAGGTTTCGGGCCAGTCAATCCACCTGCCGGTGAAGGGAAAGCTGTGGTGCCGGTCCAATACACATTCCAGAGCGATTGACCAGCAAAGGGGATGGTGGCTAATCCTTTATTACTTATGGAGGCCGCAATTTTCTTTCCAACAATCGAGAATCTATAAACACTACCTGCTGTGCCCAGCCCCCCAATATTGAGTGAGCCATCCGGATTAGAAGATAAATCGATGCTTCCGCGCGATTGCGAATTAGCCAGTGAAATAGTTACAGAAGAGAGCTGGTGACCGATATTTACACGAATGAGCTGGTTATCTGGGGCTGAAAGAATTTCAGTGCCCGGAAACCAATAATTAAGTATGTACTGCGGGCTCTGGCCTTCAAGCGCTTGACCTTCTGCACCAATCTGACTCATACCAACACCGTGCCCGAAACCAGATCCGGTCAAAACAAAATGTGGAGGAATCGCTGCAGCGCTTGCAGATGCGGGAATAAGAGCGAGTACCAACCCAAGGATTAATTTCTTCATATTTAAATCAAGCTCTTTGGTGAGGTGATAAAACCAATCCCCCATGAGAAATGCATCGTCGCAAGAATCGCAGGCAACATAATCTTCTCTTTAATATCTTTTCCAATGACGAGTGAGCCGAGTAGGTTTCCTAAGAGGTAAAGACCTGCGGGGAGAAAGAGAAATGAATTGACCGTGATACCTAAAATTATCGAGAGCGCTGTTATTGCAACGGTCACGGGAGGCGCTAGGTAGCGAAAATTAATCGTGCCCTTGTGATTGCGAGAAACCGCGCGACGCCAACGACCATATTCAAAATATTGTTTGGAGAGGGTACGCAGATTCGGACGCGGGCGATAAGTCACCACAAGATTTGGATCGAACCAGATAACACCACCTGCTTGGCGAAGTCGGAAATTTAACTCCCAATCTTGGGCGCGGGTAAATCTCTCGTCATACCCACCAACGGCAAGGAGCGCCGCTTTATTAAAGAGTCCCAAATAGACCGTATCGGAGGGCCCAGCTTTTCCGCCCACATGAAATCTCGCAGCGCCAACTCCAAGCGGCGAGCGCATAGCGGTCGCCACTGCGCGCTCAAATGCCCCAACTCCCGACGCCGCCATAATCCCACCGACGTTTACGGCATTGGTCTCATTCATTACCGTTACTGCATCAGATATATAAGTATCTGAAATTTCAGCGTGGCCATCAATCCGACAGATGATGGAATATTGCGAAGCGGCTATAGCCCGATTGAGTGCGGCAGCGGTTCGACCCGACGGGTTTTCAACGAGGCGAACCCGAGCATCCTGCGCAGCTAACTGCGCGGCGATCTCATTCGTCTTATCTTTGGAGGGTCCAAGAGCGAGAATCACTTCTAGCGGACCTTCATAACGTTGAGCCAAAATCGCCGTGATGGCCTCGAATAGATAGCGCTCTTCGTTCAATATAGGCAGGACAACGGAAACTCCTGGTCGCAGGGTTTCAGGAGTTTGCTTTGAATTTAGATTGCCACCGCTCATAGAGCCCTCACGCTACCCTTTCGGAGCGTTACTATCGGCGTAATGACTCTAAAAATCTCTGTGATTGGTACCGGATATCTCGGCGCCACCCATGCCGCTTGCATGTCACACCTCGGCTTTGAGGTTGTTGGCATAGATGTCGATCCTGCAAAGATCGAAAGTTTGGCTGCGGGCACCATCCCATTTTACGAGCCTGGACTTCAAGAATTGTTGCAAAGTGAATTGGCGACAGGTCGCCTCTCGTTCTCTTCAGATCTCTCAGCAATCTCTGATTGTGATGTGCATTTCATCTGTGTGGGTACCCCACAAGTAGCTGATGGTTTAGCCGCTGACCTTTCGTACGTCTTCTCATCTTTAAATGCGATTGCCCCCATCATTAAGCCCGGTTCATTGGTTGTTGGTAAGTCCACGGTTCCCGTTGGGACTGCAGCAAAGATGCGCGAGCAACTTATTGCAATCAACCCAGATACTGATCTCGCCTGGAACCCAGAGTTTTTACGTGAGGGCTTTGCAGTCGAAGACACTCTCAAGCCAAACCGCCTTGTTGTCGGAGTTACCAATAGCAAGGCAGAGGAAATTCTTCGCCAGGTATATGCCAAGAATCTCGCTGAAGAAACTCCATGGGTGGTTGCCGATCTACCAACTGCTGAGCTGGTAAAAGTTTCAGCCAATGCATTTTTAGCAACCAAAATCTCTTTTATCAACGCGATGGCTGAGATATGCGAAGCTGCCGGAGGCGATGTAACCGTGCTCGCTAAAGCAATTGGTTATGACCCTCGCATTGGAAATCGTTTCTTACAAGCAGGAATTGGATTTGGTGGCGGTTGCCTTCCAAAAGACCTTCGAGCATTTATTGCGCGCTCTAAAGAACTCGGAGCCGATCAAGCCTTGGAGTTCTTACGCGACATTGATGCGATCAATTTGCGTGCCCGTACTCGCATGAT
>CANCUC010000125.1 GCA_947381255.1 Actinomycetota bacterium | reverse complement strand
GCCCTTGCCTTCAATCTTGGTCATGTGCCTCGAGTCGGATTTGAACCGACACTGTGCGGATTTTGAGTCCGCCCTCTCTACCGTTGGAGTACCGAGGCGCTCTCCCTTGCAACGTTGAGTCGCGAGGGAAGTTCAGAGTATAACTGCAGTCCGTCTACCTAACAGGCGCCTAGTTGCGGTAAGCCGGAGCAACGCCATCGATTGCATCCCCCACGATATGTACGCGTAGGGCATTGGTGGAGCCAGGAATTCCTGGAGGCGCACCAGCAATGATGATTACTGGCTCGCCCTTAGAGACGCGGCCAGACTCGATAAGAAGGGCATCTACCTGCTTCACCATCTCATCGGTATGGCTTACAACTGGAGTAATCAAGGACTCCACGCCCCATGAGAGAGCAAGTTGGTTGTAGACCGCTACCTCGGGGGTGAGGGCCAAAATTGGAATTGCTGAGCGCAAACGTGAGATTCGGCGCGCTGAATCACCGCTCTGAGTAAAGGCGACGAGGTACTTCGCTCCGACGATCTCGCCAACCTCTTTAGCCGCCTTAGTGATTGCACCGCCCTTGGTTGCGGGGTTGTGCTTCATTGGGGCGATCTGATCGAGCATCGCCTCTTCGGTGCGGGCGATGATACGAGCCATGGTTGCTACGGCTTCAATAGCAAAAGCACCAACGGAAGTTTCACCACTGAGCATCAAGGCATCTGCTCCATCAAGCACTGCATTCGCACAGTCAGTTGCTTCAGCGCGAGTTGGTGAAGAGTTAACGATCATGGAGTCGAGCATCTGGGTCGCAACGATGACTGGCTTAGCTGATGCGCGTGCGAGGGCGATACAACGCTTCTGAACGAGCGGGACCTCTTCGATTGGCATCTCAACTCCGAGATCACCACGAGCGACCATGATGCCATCAAAGGCAGCAACGATCTCCTCTAGGTTATCGACGGCTTGTGGCTTCTCAATCTTTGCGATCACTGGGCGACGTATGCCCTCTTCGTCCATGATGCGGTGAACATCATCAATATCGGCGGCATTACGGACGAAGGAGAGCGCGATGAAATCTGCACCTGCGCGAAGTCCCCAACGCAAATCATCCATATCTTTCTCAGAGAGCGCAGGAACTGAAACTGCGACACCCGGAAGATTGATTCCCTTGTTATTGCTCACAAATCCTGGTTGTACGACGGTAGTTACGACGTCATTTCCATTAACCTCAAGAACTTCAACGGTGACCTTGCCATCATCGATCAAAATGCGATCCCCAGGCTTACAGTCTCCAGCTAGTCCTTTATAGGTTGTTCCGCACTTCTCTTTTGTTCCCTCGACTTCATCTGTTGTGATGGTGAAGATATCTCCACGGGCAAGCTCATGAGGTCCGTCCTTGAATCGAGCAAGGCGAATCTTTGGACCTTGGAGGTCAACCAAGATAGCAACTGGACGATTAGCGGCCTTGGCGGCGTCGCGAACTAAGTTGAGGCGATTCTGATGTTCGTCATAACCACCATGCGAGAGATTCAATCTGGCCATATTCATGCCAGCCTCGATCAGCTCTGCCACCTTCTCGGTTGATTCAACGGCAGGTCCCATCGTGCATACTATTTTTGCTCTTCGCATCTATTTCGCCTAAGTCATCTCGTCAGGGAACCACAGTGGATTCCAGTGAATATTTCAGTGAATGAAGTTATAACCGCATTTTATAGGTAAAAGCGGTACTAGACAGTCAGCGACTTTGAGGTAGGCGCGATTGGCGCTGGAAGGCCTGTCTCCCCCAGCAAGAATTCATCCACGGCAGCTGCTGCGCTTCTTCCCTCTGCGATCGCCCAGACAATGAGAGATTGACCGCGGCCAGCATCTCCGCAGACAAAGACTCCTTCAACGCTCGTTGCAAAGTGTTCATCTCGCTTTACATTTCCACGGGCATCGAGTTCAACCTCTAGTTGTTGAATTAACTCAGACTTCTCAGGTCCGAGGAAGCCCATTGCTAAGAAGACGAGATCAGCTGGAATCTCGCGTTCTGATCCTGGTACCTTCTCGAATTTTCCATCCACAAATTGAGTTTCCACGAGCTTAAGGGCCTTTACATTTCCGGCGCCATCACCGATGAACTCCTCAGTTGAAACCGCATATAAACGTTCGCCAGCTTCCTCATGGGCGCTACTTACCCGATAAATCATTGGATAGGTTGGCCATGGTTGACTTGCTGGACGCTCTTCGGTTGGGCGAGGCATGATTTCAAGCTGAGTCACACTTGCTGCGCCTTGGCGTATAGCGGTGCCCAAACAGTCGGCTCCAGTATCTCCTCCACCCAAAATCACAACATGTTTTCCATGTGCATTGATTGGCGGCTCGCCTGAAAGCTCTTGTAGACCTTGCTTGTTGCCCCAAGGCAGATACTCCATCGCCTGATAAATGCCCTTGTTCTCGCGTCCAGGAACGCTGAGGTCGCGCCCGTGGGTCGCGCCGACTGCAAGAACTACCGCGTCATAACGAGTGCGTAGTTCGTGGCCCGTGATATCAACACCAACATTTACTCCAGCACGGAAGCGAGTTCCCTCACCCTCCATCTGAGCAATACGTCGGTCGACAATCGACTTCTCCATTTTAAATTCGGGGATGCCATAACGAAGCAATCCACCAATACGCTCTGCGCGCTCGTACACGGCAACGGTGTGCCCTGCACGGGTGAGTTGTTGGGCCGCTGCTAATCCTGCAGGACCTGAACCAACAACTGCGATGGTCTTACCTGTTAATCGATCTGGTGGAAGTGGAACTACCAAACCGTTGTTAAAGGCCTCTTCGATGGTGCGGAGTTCAACCTGCTTGATTGTTACTGGATCGGCGTTAATGCCTACAACACACGCCGTCTCACAGGGAGCTGGGCAGAGGCGTCCAGTGAACTCGGGAAAATTATTTGTTGCATGCAAACGATCGATCGCCTCGTTGCGCTCTCCACGCCAAATCAAGTCATTCCACTCTGGAATTAAGTTTCCAAGAGGGCAGCCCTGGTGGCAGAAAGGAATTCCGCAATCCATGCATCGACCTGCTTGCTTCTGCAGATCAGCAAAAGGTTGCTCTTCGTAAACTTCTTTCCAATCTTTAATGCGCACATCAACGGGGCGACGTGTGGGCGTCTGCCTTGGTGTTGTTAAAAATCCCTTTGGATCAGCCACGAGTCGCCTCCATTACTGCCTCATCGACATTAAGACCTTCACGTTC
>CANCUC010000124.1 GCA_947381255.1 Actinomycetota bacterium | reverse complement strand
CAGGTTGCATGTATTCCGCCGAACATCACTCCTGTTTGCAATGGAATTGGGCTTACTAAGAAGATTGTTTGAATCGTCTTGCCCGCAGCTCCAGGCTGCAGGACAGTGATATCGCCAATGGTGACGCGATTAGCAGCATTGGCTGGATCCATTCCGGTGATTGTTGAGGAGACCTTCCACCAGGTGCATTTTTCGGTGGCTCCAACCAATATGGCTGCGCATGAAAATGCCGGTGAATTGGGCTTCTTTGGATCGATCGAGCAAGAGTTGATCGCAGAGCTGGAATCTTTCATTGCTGACAAAATTCCAACCAGTTCTGCGCCGGTAGGAACTCTGGCGAAGGCTGAGCCAACAGCTTTAAATCCTGATGGTGGCCACTTCACTGAAGGGGATGGAACTATCTTATTAACCGGTGCGTGATAGACATATTTACGGACCGGAACTTTCTTCTTCACGGTCGCCGATTTCTTCACAGTCGAGCTCTTTTTAACCGTGCTTGTTTTCTTTACAGCAGCAGCCTTTTTAGTTGTCACTGACTTCTTTGGAGCAACTGCTTTTTTAGTTGTCACTGACTTCTTTGGAGCAACCGCCTTTGTAGTTGCCACAGCTTTCTTGGTTGCAACAACCTTCTTATGGGTCGTCGCCTTCTTTGTTGTCGTGACTTTCGGGGTTGGCTTAGCAGATGCTGCGAATGATGGGCTAGCTGCCAGGCATTGAATTGCTATCAGGGCGATTGCAACCCTGCGTAAATTCACTGTCTCGACCACTTAAAGGAACGAGAGGCCAAAATCGTTCCTGCTATTAGCCATGCAACCAGAATGATCGCAGTGCGGCCGATTTCCCAATGGTGAGTGACTTCTTGTGCGGCAAAGGAGTCAGGTAGAAATACTGAGCGCATTCCCTGGGTCAACCATTTGAGTGGAAAGAGCGCTGCGAACTGCTGCATCCAACTTGGAAGATTGGAGAAGACGAAGAAGACGCCGCTGATGAACTGAAGCACGATTACAAATGGAGATACGACAGCAGGAGCTCCGCGTCCACTCTTGATTACTCCTGCAAGTGCTATTCCGAGCACGGTAGAGCAAGCAGAGCCGAGAAGAACTAGCCATGTGAAGCGAAGCCAGAGCGCACCACTATGTGGAAGGTGCAGATGGAAGAAGAGTGCACCAAACACCAAGAGCATGATTACTTGAGCAATCATGGAGAGGAAGACCAATATTGCTTTTCCAATGAAGAAGGCGATTGGCGACATTGGAGTACCACGTAAACGCTTAAGCGCGCCGTTATCTCGTTCGATTGGAATATTAATTGCCAGTTGCTGGAAGCCACTGTTGACGAGACCTGATGCGATCATTCCGGCAACAAAGTATTGACTAAATGTTACGCCTGGAGCGATCGTATCTTTGAAGACGCTTCCAAAGATAAAGAGAAGCAAGACTGGAAAGAAGATAGTGAAGATGACTGACTCACGCTGGCGCATGAATTGTTTAATCTCAATATTTCCGCGAAGTAAACCTAAACGAAGAGTGTTCATTTTTGACCTTCAATCATGGTCAGGTAAATATCTTCAAGTGATGGACGAGTGACGGTGAGCTCAGGTATGTCACCCTGAAAACGCTTTGCAAGTTCTAGAACATCTTCGGTTGGATTCTCTGAAATTTTAGAGTGGGTGTTTCCATCTTCATTCCAACTTATTGTTGCCTTTGCGAGGTGGCGACCACCGAGAGTGGCAGGAGTTGCAATCTCTACAATTCTGCCGGCATTGATAACGGCGACTCGATCGGCGAGTGCCTCTGCTTCATCGAGGTAGTGAGTTGTTAAAACAATCGTGGTTCCTTCTGCTTTGAGGGAGAGGATGAGCTCCCAAAATGCGCGACGTGCCTCAGGATCAAAACCCGTGGTTGGCTCATCAAGAAATAGGATTTCAGGGGAGCCAATAATTCCGAGCGCAACATCTAGCCGACGACGTTGCCCACCTGAAAGCGTGCGAATCTTGGCATCGCGCTTCTCACTTAAGCCCACTAGCTCAATGACTGAATCGGGATCTTTTGGCTTGGTGTAATAGTGAGAGAAGTGATGAACGGTCTCGGCAACAGTGAGTTCGGCGGCATCACTCGTTGATTGCAAGACGATACCGATGCGATTGCGCCAAGCAGAGCCGTGAATTCCAAGGGCTCCCGGATCAGATCCAAGAACAGAGACACTCCCGCTATCGCGATCCCGATAGCCTTCTAGAATCTCAACGGTTGTTGTCTTGCCGGCTCCATTCGGACCCAGAATGGCATAAATCTCACCTTGCTCAATGGAGAGGTAGATTCCAGCGACCGCCTCATACTCTCCATATTTTTTGCGCAGATCGAGTACTTCAATAGCGGTGCTCATTGGTGCATTTTGCCGTATTTGCAGTTGCAGAAGCCACTCCACGAGGCGAAGTTTTGCTGGGAATGCGAAAGAATGCGCTCATGAGCCCGCGTAGAAATCATCCCACGGGAAAACGGACTGGTGGTCCAAAGCCCGAGGATCGTGATGTCAGCACCTCATTTCAGACTGTTGAGGAGCATCACGAGGGAATCTATACGGTTCGCAAGATCACAGGTTCGAGCTCAGCTAAGCCCTATCGCTGCCCAGGGTGTGATCAGTTAATTCCCACCGCGACCCCACATATCGTGGCGTGGATAGATGACGACTTAGAGAGCCGGCGCCACTGGCACACCGCCTGCTGGAACAAGAAAGATCAACGGAGGCCAAATACAGAGCGCTCGCGTAATGCTCCCCGCTATTAACGATTGAGGATTTGAATAAATCGCTTGATGAATCTATTCACAAAAGGTTTGCGATTGAAAGTTGTGAAAATTAGCGGAATATTAAATCGCAGCGCAACGACTGCCCTCGTGTAAGCAAATTCGCGCAAACCTTCAGGCCCATGAATCCGACCATAACCACTCTGCTTGACCCCACCAAACGGCATGGTTGGCGTCGCGGTAAAGGCGAGCACCGAGTTCACAGAGACCATTCCGCAGTGCAATTGGCTGGCGATTGCTTTTCCGTTTCGCTTTGACCAGACAGATGCAGCAAGGCCGTAATTGGAAGCATTTGCAAGAGTGATTGCCTCACTCATTGATGAGACGCTCTTGATGGTGAGGGTTGGGCCAAAAGTTTCTTCGGCAACCGCCAAGCTATCTTCTGGCACATTGGTCATGATGGTAGGTAATACATAGGGAGGCTGAAC
>CANCUC010000123.1 GCA_947381255.1 Actinomycetota bacterium | reverse complement strand
CCAGCAGGAGGAGATGCAACAAACGACATGGTTGCCGGAGGTGTTCAACTCACCGGCGGTTTCTTCGATCACAATATTGATCTTCAAATCCTCGGCAAGAACGCTGAATCTGTAGCAGTACTCTTAAAGTCACCTGGTGAAGTTGAACTTTGCCGCGCAGATCTTCAGGGCAAGATTAAGTCCCCTGCTGACTGGAAAGGCGGAGCTAACCTCGGCGTAACCGGGTTAGGTTCCTCAACAAACTTCATCACTCGTGCAATTGGTGCCAAGGCTGGAGTACCTGCCAGCGATATGCATTCTGTCGTTATTGGTGCTGGCGCAACATTCATCGCTGCGTTTAAGAACAAGACCGTAGATTGCGGAATGACAACTGAGCCAACAATTTCGGCCATCCTTCAGCAAAACCTTGGTTATGTTCTTACTGATTTGCGTTATGGCGATCTCACCAAGTCAGCTCTGGGTTACAACTATGTTGCGACCTCTGTTTACGGAATGACTGACTGGATCTCCAATCACCCAGCACAAGTACAAGGCGTTGTTAATGCCATGTACGACACCATGGCATGGATCGATGCTCACACACCACTACAAATCGCGAAGGCTATGCCTGCGGATTACTACGCTGGAGTTGGCTTGGATTCATATGTAAATGCCTTAACCAATGAGAAGGTTATGTACAACCCAGGAATCAGAATGCCAGTTGGCGCTGCTCTTGGTGTTCTACGTGCCGAGCAAAAGGGTCGAATTGCGTATGGCTCCTGGACAGCCGCGAAGGTTGCCGCTGTTAATCTCAACGCTACATACACCAATGCCTTCGTGAATAACGCGGTTGCCCAAGTTAAAGAATGGCACCGTATCGCAAAGACAAAGGTGGGCTCGAGCTGATCTGACCCCATAAGACGCTCGTAGCACCAAAAAATAGGCTCCACTATTTATTAGTGGAGCCTATTTTGTTAACTCCCCGTTTCACTTTTTGGACTATGTTCTGTTTATGATTGTTGATGTCGCCCTCTACGTTGATGGAGTCCGCACCGAAGGCCCTAGTGATATTTCTGACCTAGTAGATCTTGCGCGTGAGAAGAACGGATTTGTATGGCTGGGGCTTGCATCACCAACTCAGGCGGAATTTGATTTAGTTGTTGGTGAACTTAAGTTTCACCCCTTGGCCATCGAAGATGCGGTTAATGCTAAGCAGCGACCAAAACTTGAAGATTACGATGGATTGACCTTCTTCGTTATTAAGACAGTTTTCTTCGATCAAAAAGAGCAAGAGATCACCACCGGGGAATTGATGTGCTTTATCGATCCTCACTTCATCGTGACGGTACGCCATGGTGAGGGACATCCACTTTCTACAATCCGCACCGAGCTTGAGCAGAAGCCAGAGCTTTTGCGAGTAGGACCGTATTCAGTTGTCCACGCAGTGGCTGACCGCATTATTGACGGTTATACCCACATTGCTACCCAGTTGGAACAAGAAGTAGTCTCCATTGAAAACCGAGTATTCACAGGGAAGCGTCAGACCTTCTCCGAAGAGATTTACTTCCTCAAGCGGGAAGTTATTGAATTTAAGCATGCAATTGATCCGTTGATTATTCCGATTAGCAGACTCTATAGCGGATCGACTTCTTCGGTACCTGCAGATATCAGACCGTTCTTTCGAGATACCTCTGACCACCTTATCCAGGCTTGCGAACAAGCATCTGGTTTGGATTCTCTAATTACCTCAGTGCTTCAGGCTGATCTTGCACATATTCAAGTACAACAAAATATTGATGTACGTCGTATCTCGGCCTGGGTTGCTCTGGCATCGGGTCCTACGATGCTCGCCGGTATTTATGGAATGAACTTCCGCCACATGCCCGAGCTCAGTAACAAATACGGTTACTACGTAGTGCTCGGAGTAATGGTTTCTTTGACTGGATTTCTTTACCGCAAATTCAAGAAGTCAGAGTGGCTGTAAAGCCACTCTGAACAACTCGCTTTATTTAGAAGAGATGTTTTGCAATCTCTAGGTAGAGAGGTATTCCAATAATCAGGTTGAATGGGAACGTAACACCAATACTCGACATCAGTGCGAGCGGGGCATTTGCCTTTGGTAATCCAACCGAGACTGCTGCGGGTGCTGCGATGTACGAGCCGCTTGCGCAGAGAACTCCGAGAATTACGGTTCCACCGAGTGAAAGTCCCACCCAGTGGCCGACGAGTATTCCTAGCGTTCCAGAGATGAGCGGAAAGGTTAGACCGAAGAGGGCAACAGAGAGTCCGACCTTCTTGATTTCTCCCCAATTGGAGCCTGCCAGGTATCCGAGGTGCATTAAGAAGAGCGCCAGGAATCCGCTTTGCAGATCAACAAAGAATGGCGTGACCTTTTGGTAACCAGCGGCAGTTGTGATTGCGCCGATAATTAAGCCGCCTACAAGGAGGAGAACGGTCTTTCCTGTGACCACTTCTTTGAGAGTCTGGTACCACTGCACTTTTTCAGCACCATGGCGGGAGCCCAAGTAGACGCCAACAATTACGCCTGGAATCTCAAGGAGAGTGAGCAAGACAGCCGCGAATCCCTCCACATGAATCTGGTTATTTTCTAGATAGAGCAGGGCGGCCGAGAAAGTAACAAGGGAGGTTGAGCCGTAGTGGGCGGCAATTGCGCCGCGATCCATATCGTTGAGCTTAGGGATGAGCTTGAGGATCAAGAAGGCAAGGCAGGGTATAAGGACCCCAAGAGCTAATGTGGCTAGCGCTGGCTTGATGAAACTGTGAGCTGTAACTGATTTGAGCGCATGGCCACCCTTGAGGCCAATACCGAAGAGCAAATAGATCGAGATGAGTTGGTAGACGGGATCGGGGATTCGAACATCGCTTTTGATGAGGGCTCCAAGGAACCCTAGAACGAAGACTAGAACCGCCACCGAGGTCAGGTTGGTGGTGGCCAAGGACCATGAGCTGGACATATTTCCTCCTTGTTGAAGATTGTATGAAGGAGAATACCTGAAATACAATTCATGTGTCAAACTACTGGTAAAGTGGCCTCATGAACGAAGCCGCTGCAGTCAGTCGTGAATGGACCTTTCTCTCAAACCATGCCCATGTTCTGATCCACCTCAATCGCTTTCCGGATTCCAGAGTTCGAGATATTTCTGAAACTGTTGGCATCACCGAACGCAGTACGCAGGCCATATTGGCTGATTTAGAAGATGCGGGATATGTGACCATCTCCCGGGTGGGAAGACGCAACAGCTACAAAGT
>CANCUC010000122.1 GCA_947381255.1 Actinomycetota bacterium | reverse complement strand
GTTAACGCTCGAACTTGCTCACTTGCTGCCATAGAGGCCACGCTCCTTGATATAGGTCAAAACTGATTCGGTGAGAAACTCTTTTGGATCTCCACCTGATTCAATAATTTCACGAACTTTTGTTGCCGAAATGTCTAGCGCATCAATCTCAACCTCTGGGAAGCCGGACTTCGCACTCTTCTCTGAAGGGCGGCGTACTACCAGTACTTCCACCATCTTCTTAAGTGCATCTGCCTTGTGCCACTTATCGAAGTTGGCTGCGGCGTCGCTTCCAAGAATGAGAGTGAATGAATCCTTTGGGAAAAATGGCTTGAGCTGAGCGATAGTGTCGATGGCGTAGGTTGGACCCTCGCGGCGAACTTCAAGATCAGTTAATACAACTTTTTCTTGGAGTGCATCGGATAAATCATCAAGGGCGAGTGTTGCCATCTCGATGCGATCGAAACCTGATGCCTCTGGCTTCTCGCTGCGCATATAAGGGTTGCCTGCGGGTACGACCATGATGGAATCAAAGCGATCAGCTAATGACTCGATGATGTGCAGATGTCCACGATGAATGGGATCGAAAGTCCCACCCAGAATTCCTACTTTTGCGATTGTGTTAGTCCCGATCTAGACGGAGAACCAAGAAGAGCAAGAGTGAGAAGATCACGAAAGCTGTGATTCCAAAGAAGACAGGAGAGGCTGGAAGTGGACGCACAATGGTGTGTGCCTCACGAGATAAAAGGAGCTTCAGCATGGCGTTACTTTAACCCATCGGGGCCGTGGGCGAGCAATTCCTTAAATTGCGCCTCATTTAAGACGGGAACACCGAGTTCAGCGGCTTTGGTCACCTTTGAGCCAGGTGAATCTCCGACTACGACGTAGCTCGTCTTCTTGGAGACGCTGCCTGAACTCTTACCCCCGTGAAGGGTGATGACCTCATCAACGCCATCGCGAGTGAAGGATTCGAGTGATCCGGTAACTACCAAGGTGAGACCTGCGAGAGTCTGCGGGTTGGTGTTAATAAATGTCTCGACCATGGAGACACCTGCCTCACTCCACTTTCGAATAATCTCCTGATGCCAATCGATCTCAAACCACTCCATGATTGATTGGGCGATGATCTCCCCCACGCCATCGACCGCAGCCAACTCTTGAAGGTTCGCTGACGAGATTGCTTCGATTGATCCAAAGGCTTTAGCCAAACTTTGTGCAGCGGTTGGACCCACGTGCCTAATAGAGAGTGCAACAAGAACGCGCGAGAGTGGACGCGATTTTGCGCCATCAAGTGCGACTAAGAACTTCTCGGCATTGGCGCCGAGCGCTCCATCTTTCTTGGTGAAGAACTCCGACTTGATCAGATCCTCTGCGGTGAGTGAGAAGAGATCGCCCTCATCGGTGATGAGACCGCTATCCAGCAGTGCGACTGCGGCTTCAAAGCCAAGGACATCGATATCGAGTGCGGCTCGGGAGCCGATATAGAAAATACGTTCACGCAACTGCGCGGGACAAGATTGAGTATTGGGGCAACGGATGTCTACATCTCCCGATGAGATTGCTTTGAGTTTGGTTCCACAATCAGGACACTTAGTTGGCATTACGAAGGCGCGTTCTGAACCATCGCGCTTCTCGATGACTGGACCTAGGACTTCAGGGATTACATCTCCGGCCTTGCGAATCACAACTGTGTCGCCGATCAAGATTCCCTTGCGTAGAACTTCCTCTTGGTTGTGAAGTGTGGCGTTGGAAACGGTTGAGCCTGCAACAACAACTGGTTCCATATAAGCAAATGGCGTGACGCGACCGGTGCGACCAACGCTTACCTTAATATCCAAGAGCTTGGTGGTTACTTCAACTGGTGGGTACTTGTAAGCGATCGCCCACTTAGGTGCGCGCGAGGTGAAGCCGAGAATATTTTGGTATTCAATCTCGTTTACCTTGATGACAACGCCATCAATCTCGTGTTCTACATCGTGGCGATGGTTCTGGTAGAACTCAATATATTTCTCGACTTCTTTTCTGGTTTTAACAACTTTGTAGCGATCACTTGTTGGAAGTCCCCAAGAGTTCAGAAGTTCGTAGGCCTCGGATTGGGTAGAAAAAGTTGCACCCTCGATGGCGCCGATTCCATGGACCACCATCGAGAGTGGTCGGCTTGCTGTGACACGTGGATCTTTCTGGCGGAGTGAACCGGCAGCAGCATTTCGCGGATTAGCGAAGGCAGCTTTACCTGACTCTTGAATCTCTTCGTTAAATTCGTTAAAGGCTTTGATGGGGAAGAAAACTTCACCGCGAACTTCGAGGAGAGCAGGGATGTTCTTACCTTTGAGCTCGTGAGGGATAACTGAAATCGTCTTTACATTGAGCGTTACATCTTCACCCGTCACGCCATTGCCGCGAGTTAGCGCCTGGACTAACTTTCCTTCGCGATAGAGCAAATTGATTGCGAGTCCATCAACCTTAACCTCGCAGAGCCAGGTGTTCTTAACCTCGGACTTCTCGATGCGATCGAGCCAAGTGGCAAGTTCATCTAATCCAAAGACATTGTCGAGCGAGGTCATCTTCTGGATGTGATCACGGGCTTCAAAACCTGTTGCGAATCCCCCACCGACTATCTGGGTTGGAGATTCTGCAGAGCGATATTGCGGATACTTATTCTCTAGCGCTTCTAGTTCTTTAAGTTTTGTATCGAACTCAGCATCGCTAATGATGGGCTTATCGAGAACGTAATAACGAAATTGGTGGTCCCGCAGTTCTTCGGCAAGTGCCGCAATCTTCTCTGCTATCTGCGCTGACATATGCCAAAACTACAAGGTTGCGCTGACGGTTGCCGAGCCGACAACCCGATCACCATCATAAATAACAAGCCCTTGTCCGGTAGCAAGCCCAAGCAGTGGCTCATCAAGCACGGCGGTAATTGAATCTTCAGTGGTTGTGTAGGTGCAAGGAAGCGCAGCTCCATGTGCACGAATCTGCGCAAAGCCACGATGTGCAATCTCAGTGACAGGTGGAACTCCACACCAAATTGGCTTCTCACCTGTGATGGTCGAAATTGCTAACGCATCCTTGGTACCAACTACAACAGTGTTGGTCTTCGGTTCAATCTTTAATACATAGCGAGGAACGCCGCCTTCAGCGGGAACACTCAAACCTAAGCCTCGACGCTGCCCAATTGTGTATGTATATGCACCTTGGTGTTCGCCAACTTGCTTGCCATCTTCATCAACGATGGGACCCGCTTCACTTCCTAGTCGATCGCGGAGCCAACCTGCATTGTT
>CANCUC010000121.1 GCA_947381255.1 Actinomycetota bacterium | reverse complement strand
TTTGATGGCATGGGAACCATGCTCTTACGTCCAGTCGGCTTGGCAATCGCCGCGCCGCTGGCTGGTGTATTTGGGATAACTCAAACCATGCTGATCTTTGCGGCCACCTCTTTTGTTGTAATCATCATCTTGCTCATGATTCCCGCGGTTTGGAGGATGGAGTTAGACCTTTCATTCTCAGAGAATTCTTAGGAAGCATTGCGTATTCTTTAGGCTCTCAGGGATTAAATAACCACATCTATTTTCATGGCGAAGGGATAAGAAGAGTGTCAATTTTCCAGAAGATAAATGGTTTGAGCACAATTTCAAAGCTCATCATTGGATTTGTAGCAGGAGCCACCATTGTCGGTGGTGTCGCAACCGCCGCAAACAGCCTGACCAGCTCCAGCGTAATTACCGCATGTGCGGATAACAGATCTGGTGCACTCTATGCCAGCGCAACCGGAACGTGCACTAGCGGCCGCACCGCTGTCAGCGTTGGAAGCGGCTCTCTAAAAAATATTGTTAACAAAGTAGAACCAGCAGTAGTAACTGTTGATGTAGCAGCCGCTGATGGATCAGGCGATACTGGATCTGGATCAATCATCAAATCTGATTCAACTGGTTCATATGTCGTCACAAATAATCACGTGATTGATGCAACCACTGTTGCAGGAAATTCATACACGCTTTCAATTGATCTCAGCAATGGAACGAAGATTCCTGCAACGCTTGTCGGCCGCGATATCTCTTACGACTTGGCGGTCTTGCACGTTAACACTCCAAATCTTCCGGTCATTGCACTTGGAGACTCCTCTGCAATCTCTATCGGTGACCCCGTCATTGCATTTGGATCACCGCTCGGATTAAATGGAACTGTTACCGCAGGTATTGTCTCTTCACTCAATCGCCCGGTAACAACACAGAGCACTAATTCGAATACTCAGTCCTATGTTGATGCAATCCAGACGGATGCTGCAATCAATCCTGGTAACTCAGGTGGTCCACTGACGGATTCTCAAGGACGCATGATTGGAATCAATAGCGCGATTGCCTCTCAAGCAAGTACGGGAAGCCAAGCTGGATCAATTGGTCTTGGTTTTGCCATTCCTATCAATGAGGCTCAACGAACCATTAACGAGATTATTAACAGCCCATCTCACACCTCAACACGTCCAGTGCTCGGGGTTTACTTCGATCAGAACTTCACCGGAGTCGGAGCTAAGGTCGCTCAACTTGTTGCTGGTGGCGCTGCGGAAAAGGCTGGAATAATCGCCGGTTCGATCATCACCGATATCTCTGGCTCCAGAATTCCTGATGCCGAAACCGCAATTGTTCGTATCCGCGCTTATGCCCCAGGGAGCACTGTGCAGATCACAGCCACCCTTCCAAGTGGCGGAAGCAAGGTCTATACCGTCACGTTGGGATCTGCGCCTTCAAATTCATGACAGACTGTAAGTAGTGAATTTACTTAACTTAGAGTCGGTCTCAAAGGCCTTTGATATCCGCCCGCTCTTGGATGGCGTCTCACTCGGCGTCGCCCAAGGCGAGCGGATTGGCATTGTCGGGCGCAACGGTGATGGCAAGAGCACCCTTCTCAAAATTATGGCTGGGACCCTGGAGAGCGATGAGGGTCGAGTATCCAAGTCCAACTCAGTCCACGTTGGAATCCTGAGCCAAGCAGACAATGCCAGTGCTGGGGCGAGCGTCCGCGAGGTGGTCCTTGGTGATATTCCTGTTCATGAATGGGCGAGCAATAGCCGCATCCGCGAAGTTTTAAATGGCCTCTTTGGGGGTCATAGCGATGAGCTCTTGGATCGCGCCTTCCACTCACTCTCTGGCGGTGAACGCCGCCGCGTCAATCTGGCCAAGCTACTTGTAGATGATTTGGATTTAATTCTTCTCGACGAGCCAACGAACCACCTCGATGTTGAAGGAGTTGCCTGGCTCGCATCTCATCTCAAATCACGCATCGCTCTCTCTGTTGTTGTGATTACACACGATCGCTGGTTCCTTGATGAAATCTCAGAGAAAATCTGGGAGGTCGTTGATGGCAAAGTTCTGGAGTACGAGGGTGGATACAGCGCTTTTGTTCTATCAAAAGCAGAACGTTCCCGCCAAGCATCAGTCGAAGATACCAAGCGAAATATGTTGATCCGTAAAGAGTTGGCATGGCTTCGCCGTGGAGCCCCTGCTCGCACATCTAAACCAAAATTTAGAATTGACGCCGCAAATACTTTGATTGCAAATGAGCCACCTCCTCGCAACGGTGCGGAGCTTCTCAACTTTGCCGCAAATAGATTAGGCAACACCGTTTATGAACTGCATCAAGCAACCATTAAGGCTGGAGATCTGCTTCTCCTAGAGCAGATCTATTGGAATGTTGGTCCTGGTGACCGAATTGGAATTGTCGGCGTCAATGGCGCCGGCAAAACCACACTTATGAAAGTTCTGAGCGGAGAGGGAAAAATCTCTTCTGGAAAACTGGTCACTGGTGTGACCGTTAAGGCTGCCTATCTCTCGCAGCATTTAGAAGAACTCGATCCAACATGGCGGGTACTTGAGGCGGTTGAAAAGGTTGCCAATCGAGTACAACTTGGTAACGGTAAAGAGTTATCTGCGAGCCAACTCTGCGAACGTCTCGGTTTTAATAAAGATCAGCAGTGGACTCCAGTTGGAGATCTCTCGGGTGGTGAACGCCGCCGCTTACAACTGACAAGACTCCTAATGGATAGTCCTAATGTTCTACTTCTTGATGAGCCAACAAATGATTTCGATGTAGAGACGCTCACCGCACTTGAAGATCTCCTTGATTCATTCGGGGGAACACTTCTGGTCATCTCTCACGATCGATATTTCCTAGAACGGGTATGCGACACCTTCGTCGGCCTTGTGGGAGATAACGCACTTCGCGATCTTCCACGCGGCATTGATGAGTATTTATCACTACGTAGAGAGGCTGAATCAGCCGAAGAGAAGAGTTTTGGGGCAAAGAAGGAATCTTCCATCCTGGAGCAGAAAGCTTTGAAGAAGGAGATCGCTCGCATCGAGAAGCAGATGGAGCGCAGGCAAGAGCGCATTGCGGAAATTGCTCGTGAGTTAGATTCAGTAACTACCGATCATGAGAAATTGGTGGCACTTCACGCCGAGCAAGAGAATCTCAAACGCGAGCATGAAGAGTTAGAACTTAACTGGTTATGTGGAGTGCAGTAAGAGCCATGGTAACACGGAAAGAAGTTAATCGGATCCTTGATGATCTATGGAAAGTTGGAGCGCGGGGAATTCTTG
>CANCUC010000120.1 GCA_947381255.1 Actinomycetota bacterium | reverse complement strand
AAGCAGATGTGGTTCCACTCCGTCTGTATGGTGATTACCTCGGTACTCGTTCTCGTAAGTGCGCATCTACCTTGGTGGAGTTATGTAATTACGGCGCTCCTTAGCATCGGCTTTGCAACTCAGCTCTTCAAAATCTCTGGATTGGGTTCAGAGGCAGCTGCGCTCAAGCTCTTCCACTGGTCAATCACTTACTTAAGCGTCTATTCGTTGGTACTTGTTATCGCAACCGTGCTTGCTAAACACACTGCAATTTAAGCGAACTATCTAATCAATCCACATTAACTCGCTGTTCATTCTTTTCTCAGGTCTTAGTCGTATGGTTATCAGATGACGACTGCAATTTCGGTAAGCGATCTCACAAAAGTTTATGGAGAGCGCAGCGCTCTCTCACACGCAACCTTTGAAGTTCCACTTGGTACGGTCTGTGGCTTTGTAGGTCCTAATGGCTCGGGAAAGACCACAACTATTCGGATGCTTCTTGGATTGATCGCGCCAACAGGTGGAACCGGCACGGTTCTAGGCCAGAGCATCTCTCATCCGGAGCGTTACCTTCCGCAGGTTGGAGCAATGATTGAAGGCCCAGCTTTCTATCCCGCCTTGAGCGGAGCAGAAAATCTTAAAGTGCTCGCCTCTCTCGGTGGATTTCCGCAGAGCCGCGTGAGTGAACTACTGGAAAAAGTTGGTCTGGCAGATCGTGGTGGTTCAAAATACAAAACCTATTCCCTTGGAATGAAGCAACGTCTTGGAATTGCAGCTGCGCTGCTTCCTAATCCGAAGTTGTTGGTCCTTGATGAACCCACAAATGGATTGGATCCTTCTGGAATTCAAGAGGTTAGAAATCTCATTAAAGATTTAGCGAGTGATGGAACGAGCGTCTTTGTCTCTTCACATCTGCTCTCAGAGTTGGAAATGATTTCGGAATCTCTCGTGATGTTACGTGAGGGCAAAGTTCTATTTGCAGGTCGAACTCAAGATCTCTTGGCAGCTCAAATCGCAACACTTGTCGTTGAACCAGAATTCACCGTCGACCTTAATAAATTGGTGGAGATTGCAACTCGCCACGGTAAAGAGGCCTCGGTCGATAGCGGCTCGGTCCATATTGTTGCGGATGCGACATGGGGTGCAACATTTAATCGCTTAGCTTTTAATGCTGGAATCACGCTCTCATCATTGACCGCGACTCAGCCAACGCTGGAAGAGACCTTCTTTGAGATGACGGGGGAGTAAGTGATGTTCAATGTGACTCGCGCAGAATTGCGCAAACTTCGCCGCCCTACACTTCTAATTTCCACGATTCTGGTGGTCGCAGCTCTCACCGCGCTCTTTACCTCTATCGTTTTCTTGCGCGCAAATTCCGGTCAGGGAAATGGCCAGCGGGGCGAGGTAATTTCTCCAGAGGTATTAAGCCAGGCAACGGGATTGATTTACGGATTTAAAATCGTCTCATTCTTCCTAGGAATTACGGCGCTCTGCGTCTTCGCCTCGCAGACCGCGCAGGAGTACACGCTAGGTACGCTTCGAAATCTCTTGGTGCGCCAACCATCTCGCATGAAGATTCTCTTCGGAAAATATCTCTCCATGATTATCTTTGCAATCGCTCTGGTCTTCTTAGATGCAGTTGTTGCAATTGGTGTTTCTTATGGCTTGGCACCGCATGCCAAAGTGACAACGACCGCTTGGTTCACCGCTACTGCGCTCTCACTTCTAGGACGAACCTTTGTAAATGTGCTCTTAACGACGTTGGCTTTTGGAACTCTTGGAATGATTCTTGGACTGCTCTTCAGATCTCCAATCAGTGCGATTGCTACCGGAGTCATCTGGTCTTTGATCTTGGAAACCATTTTGGGTGGTGTCATATCAAGCACCCAGAAGTGGTTACCTGGCCAGAATTTCGACAATATTGCACAAGGTGGATCAGATACGGTGAGTTACCAATGGTCGCTCGGAATTTCTGCCCTCTATCTCAGCATCGGTTTTGGAATAGTGGCTGTGCTCTTTAAGCGCAGGGATGTTGCAAACTAAATACTCAGCGAATTCACACCGCGTCAATGTCCGTTTCATCCCGATTAATCACCTATCCTTAACTGTTACTTCCTCACGAACGGTTGGCTACATGAAGAATCCTCGGCAGCTTCGCCTTGTCGCGCTCTTTGCGGCTCTTCTTATGGCCACGCCTGCGATTTCCAATGCGGCAACTCCAACACCTAAACCAAAACCAAAAGTTTCAGCTCCAACGAAGGCGCAGATTGCTGCAGCTCAAGCTGCAGAGGATGCGAAGGCAGCAGCGGCAGCAGCGGCAACTAACCAATTAGCTTCTGCCCAGAATCTTCTGCAACAACTCACCGCAGTAACCAATCACCGCCAAGCTCAACTTCTCTCTGCTCAAGCTGCACTCGTTGTTGCAACGAAACAATCAAACCTAGCAACAGCACATGCAGCCCTCACCCAAGTTGCAGTGACGCAGGCAAATCGCACCATCGGTCGTATGGCTTCAAATGCCTACATCATGGGCGGCGGCTTCACGACTCTCAATAGCGTCTTGGAATCAAATGGTCCACAAGATTTAGTCGATCGCCTAAGCCTTCTCAACCAAGTCGGTGCCAGCGACTCAGTTGCACTTGCTCGTTATAAGAGTGCATTTGTTGTCGCTAAAGCTGCCCAAGCGGCAGCGACTGCGGCGAAGTTAGCTCAAGCATCAGCAACCGCGAAGGTCGCGGCGGCGAGAGCTGCTGCTGCGGCTGCACAATCAGCGCAGGCAGCTGAGGTTGCAAAGCTACGTGCAATTCAATCTCAACTTATGGCCGAGCTTGCGAAGGCTCGAAATATTCGCATCACCTTGCAGCAACAACTTGCGCTCTCACAACTTGAACAATCCAGTGCAAATACTGCGGCGCACACTAAAGGACAAGCGAAGATCTGGCCGGATCGTGGGTTTAAGGGTCGTTCAACAACTCGCGGCACAGATGCAATTCGCGCTAAAGCCCTCGCCTATGCAAAGAAGCAAGTCTTAGCTCGCAAGCCATATGTCTGGGGAGCGCAAGGTCCAAATAGTTTCGACTGCTCAGGTCTTGTCTATGCAGCGTACAAATCAGCTGGTTTGGGCTGGCCAAATTGGTCTCGCCTCAATGCAGCGCTCTACTTTGTAGATACCCAACGAGTGCCACTCGGAAATTTGATTCCTGGAGATCTCCTCTTCTATTCATACGATGGCTCAGTTCAGAATATTCACCACATCACCATTTATGCTGGAAATGGCATGATGTGGGAGGCGAACTCAACTCGTACCGG
>CANCUC010000119.1 GCA_947381255.1 Actinomycetota bacterium | reverse complement strand
TATCTCTGGATGAATGGAAATCTCCCCATCTCACTCCTCCGCTACGACCTCCTTGGGGACTCGAATGAGCTTGAAGTAATTTTGGGTCAACGTGATCGAAACGATGCAGAGATCATCTGGGGCAATGTCCGCAAGATGCTGGATGGATTTATGGCTAAGGATCGAGCAGGTACCGATGCCTTCATTGCCGACGATGTGACCTTGTTTGATTCAGAAGAGCGCGATCTCATCCACACACTCGTTGGTCTCAATCTATCGCGCGACCGTAGGCCGAGTGATGGGAGTGGTCCCAAGTTGCTGGGCATAGACAATATCAAACCCGTAATTTCAATCCACGGGGATTTGGCGATTGCTCGTTATGAACTCCATGTCAGAACTGAGGGCGGGATTCATGATGAATATATAAGGAATACCGCAATTTGGCGACGTGAAAATGGAGAGTGGAAATGCATCCACAACCATGAGGATAAATTAGTCGTATAAGACCTAATTGATAGTAATTGTCCCAAATGTATTGCCTTTCACCCATAGCGCCTTTACTATTCCCAAAGTCCAAGACATTGGGCAGCTAGCGAAATGGAGCAAATAATTGGGAACCCTCAAAATAGGTAGAAGTCGCCTCGCCGCCACAATTGGCGCTGTTGCACTTGTTTCTTCCTCAATGATCCTTCAAACAACCTCAAGCAACGCTGCTTCTTCAAAGGTTCTCGTGATCGATTCACAGTTCAATCACAAAACCCTAGATCCACAAAGGGAATTTGAAGATGGTGGAAATATGATGGATCGCGCCATCTATGACACCCTGTTAACTTTTAAAGGTAGTGACGCGTCTCGTCCCGTTCCAAGCTTGGCTTTGTCTTACAAGGCAAACGCAGATTCCACCGTCTACACATTTAAACTTCGCAAGTCAGCTCGCTTCTCAGATGGAACCCCTCTGACCTCCGCAGATGTCGTGTACTCACTCGATCGTCTCAAGAACATCCAGGGAAATCCATCATCTTTGATGGCTGGCTTAACTGCAACGGCGACAGATCCTTACACCGTCGTCATCACTGCTGATCAACCTGATACAGCTGTTCCAGTTAAAGTTGCTGGTCCAGAATTTGGAGTTGTTAACAGCAAGGTCGTAGCTGCCCACGGCGGTTACTCACTTGTTGGCGCAGCCACAAAGGACAAGGCTGAGGCTTACCTCAACACCACATCAGCTGGTAGCGGTCCATACATGCTCTCTAAGTTCAGCCTCACAACTGAAGTTGATCTTGTAGCGAACCCTAAGTACTGGGGTCCAAAGCCTGCTTACTCAAAGATTGTTATTCGCAACGTAACCCAAGCTGTACAAGCTCTTGATGTACAAAAGGGTGTTGCAAATATCGCTCTTGACCTCTCACCAAAGCAGATTGATTCCTTAACTGGGGTCAATGTAACTGCCGGCGTAAGCACAACTGTTTGGTTCCTGTACTCAAATGCGAACCCAGCAATTTCTACGATTACTTCTGATCCAAACTTCCAGACCGCAATTCGATATGCCTTGGACTACAAGGGTCTCACTGCGTTCGCTGGTAAGGGTGCAATTCAAGCAGCGGGAATCATCCCATCTGCATTCCAAGGTGCCCTTAAGCCTGCAGATGCAACACAGCAAAATGTTGCAGCCGCAAAGGCAGCCCTTGCAAAGACCGCCTACAAGGGTGAAGCCATTGGTCTTCGCTACTGGGGTGGCGGAGCTTGGGAAGGTATCTCCTTTGATGACTTCGCAACCATCATCGCTTCACAGCTTGCGGCTGTAGGAATCAATCTCAAGTTAGAGCCAACTCCTGTCGGAGATGCCCTAACGACCTACCGCAACGGTACTGACACCATGGGCCTTTGGTTCTGGGGTCCAGACTGGCCGGATTCAAGCAACTACAGCCAGAACTTCGGTCCTGGTGAAAAGGTTGGCCTTCGTGCTGGATGGGCAGCTAATGCTGCACCAGAAATCACTAAGTTAATCAATGCGGTTGCAATTGAATCCAATGCTGGAAAGCGTGCTTCGCTCTATCGTCAATTCCAACTTGACCTTAATGCGAAGTCACCATTTATCCCGTTGATTCAATCTCCATCCATCTTGGTTTCAACCAAGAGCGTTATTGGAATTGCATCGAATCCAATCTGGAAAGTAAACCTCACAGAGCTTAAATAAGGATCTGTTAGTTTCTTGAAAGATCTACTTCGTCGTCGCACCCCGTCAGAGAAATCTGATGGGGTGCGACGCAATTCTCTGGGAATATTTATCGTCCGGCGTATCGCCATCGGCATATTGTTGATGCTCGGGATTACATTTATATCGTTCTCAGTTACACAGCTCGTTCCGGGGGATCCTGCTGCGCTCAACTTGGGTCAAAGCGCTATGAGCGATCCAACTATCGTGGCAGCTTGGCGCGCAAAGTATGGGCTAGATAAGCCAGTACCAGAGCAGTACATCATTTACATTAATCATCTTCTTCACGGCGACCTAGGTCAATCTCAACAATCTCGTCGAGCCGTCTCTGCCGATCTCAAGGAGTACTTTCCTGCGACTCTTGAGTTGGCGACTATCGCAATCTTCTTCTCACTCATATTTGGATTGCTCTTTGGAGTAATAGCCGCGATAACCCGAAATCGCTGGCCCGATCAGCTCATCAGGCTCCTAACTCTGACAGGCGTATCTGTACCTACATTCTGGTTGAGCCTGGTCTTCTTCTATCTCTTCTACTTTAAATTATCGTGGTTCCCTTCCAATGGGCGCCTAGATCCTGGCACCGATGCCCCTTCAACAATTACGGGCATGTACACGACAGATGCCCTGCTGCACGGACAATTCAGCCTCTTCTGGCAGGCCTTTAGACATCTGATGTTGCCAGCAATTGTGCTTGCGATTTACACCATCGCAGTTCTCACTCGTTTTACACGGGCATCTATGTTGGAAATTCTCAATAATGATTACGTTCGAGCTGCTCGCGCAAAAGGCCTACCTGAATCATTGGTTATTAGGAGACATGTTCTTCGTCCAGCACTACTCTCGATAGTAACGATTGCCGGTGTTGCTTTCGGAAATCTATTAGCTGGATCAGTACTTGTAGAGAATGTCTTCTCCTGGCCAGGCATTGGTCAATATGCATACCGCAGTTCAATTGGATTAGATTTACCTGGAATCATGGGCGTGAGCATCGTGGTTGCAGGAATTTTTATTACGATGAATCTGCTCGTTGATATCGCATACCGATTTATCGATCCAAGTTTGAGGCACGGATGAAGAAGAACCCCGATTCACCATTCCGCCAACCTCT
>CANCUC010000118.1 GCA_947381255.1 Actinomycetota bacterium | reverse complement strand
GCAGCAGGGTGGAGCGGAGATTCGCTCTGGAAGTTTGCTGTGATTGAACCCACCCCAAGAACGGTACCCGCCTTGGACACGCTTAGCGAGCGAGATGGTTATCCTTCTCCCATGCGTCGTAACCGCCGAATTCTCGGACTTTTAGCCATTTCGACCAGCACTTTGCTGCTCACCTCATGCTCCAGCAACAAGATTTCAGGGTTGGGTTATCCCAAGGGAGTCTCGAGTGTAAATAACACGACGGGCTCACTCTGGTACTGGGCATGGATCACCGCAGCTGTAGTTGGAGTTCTCACTTTCATTCTGCTGATGTGGCCAGTCTTCTTCCACCGCAAGAAGAACGAGGAGTTTCCTAAGCAGACTCGTTACAACATTCCAGTTGAAGTCGCTTACACACTTATTCCGTTTATCATCGTTGCTGTTCTCTTCGGTTACACCGTTCGCGATCAATCGAGAATCACTAAAGTCGACACTCCTGCGACCGCTCCGCACAACATCACAGTTAATGCAGAGCAATGGTCATGGCAGTTCACATATAACGATGCTCCCAATGCGCCAATGGTTACCGGCACGCCTGCCCAACGTCCAGAGCTAGTACTTCCACTCGGCGAAAAGGTTCTATTTACGATAACTTCTAGCGATGTTGATCATGGCTTCTGGATTCCTGCTTACATGATTCAAATTCAAGCGTTGCCTCACGTAACAAACCACATCGAATTCTCCGCTGAAAAGCTCGGCACCTTCCCGGGTCGCTGCAACATTCTCTGCGGACGCGATCACTCACAAATGCTCTTCACGGTAAAAGTTGTTACCCCTGCGCAGTACACCGCTTACATCAACTCCCTTAAGGTGGCATAACGATGACGACTTTCGCAGAACCAACTACATCGACTCCTTCCTATGGAGCGGTTGAACCAAAGGCAAAGTCAAAGGGTCGCCTCTTCGTTAAATGGATTACCTCAACTGATCACAAGACGATCGGTTACATGTACTTGATTACCTCTTTTGTTTGGTTCATCATCGCTGGAATCTTGGCTTTGGTGCTTCGCGCAGAACTCGCTCGTCCAGGACTTCAATTCTTGAGCACCGAGCAGTACAACCAAATTTTCACAATGCACGGAACTGTCATGCTCCTGATGTTTGCAACACCGCTCTTTGTCGGTTTCGCTAACGTCATCATGCCTCTGCAAATTGGCGCAGCCGACGTGGCTTTCCCGCGTTTGAACATGCTTTCCTACTGGCTCTATCTCTTCGGTGGCCTTATGGCATTCGGTGGATTCTTAAGCCCTGGGGGAGCAGCTTCATTCGGTTGGACCGCCTACGCACCTCTTGCAAATAGCCAGTACTCACCAGGAATTGGTGGAGATCTTTGGGTTATCGGATTAGCAATTGGTGGCCTTGGAACAATCATGGGTGGCGTTAACTTCATTACAACCATCTTCACGATGCGTGCACCTGGAATGACGATGTTCCGTATGTCGATCTTCACATGGAACGTACTTCTTACATCGATCTTGGTACTCCTTGCATTCCCACCTTTGGCTGCTGCCTTCTTGGGACTTGAAAGCGATCGTCTCTTTGGTTCACATATCTTCGACTCGGCAAATGGCGGAGCAATGCTCTGGCAACATTTGTTCTGGTTCTTCGGACACCCTGAGGTTTACATCCTCGCACTTCCATTCTTCGGAATTGCATCAGAGATCTTGCCAGTATTTAGTCGCAAGCCAATCTTTGGTTACAAGGGTTTGATTGCCGCGACAATTGGTATTGCAGCACTCTCAGTATCTGTATGGGCTCACCATATGTATGCGAGCGGACAAGTACTCTTGCCGTTCTTCTCATTCATGACTTTCTTAATTGGTGTTCCCACTGGTGTGAAGTTCTTCAACTGGATTGGAACGATGTGGGGCGGTTCGCTCACATTTGAAACACCGATGCTCTTCATCATGGGCTTCTTGGTTACCTTTCTCTTTGGTGGATTGACCGGAATTATCTTGGCATCACCTCCATTGGACTTCGCAGTTTCTGCGTCGTACTTCGTTGTCGCGCACTTCCATTACGTTCTCTTCGGAACTGTGGTCTTCGCAATGTTCGGTGGCTTCTATTTCTGGTGGCCAAAGATGACAGGGCATATGCTCAATGAGCGCCTTGGAAAGATCCACTTCTGGACACTCTTCTTCGGTTTTCACTTAACATTCTTGGTTCAACACTGGCTTGGAATCAAGGGAATGCCTCGTCGTTACGCTGATTACCTAGCTACCGACGGCTTCACAACTCTGAATACCGTTTCAACAATCGGTTCCTTCTTGCTGGCACTGTCGATGATTCCGTTCATGATCAATGTCTGGATTAGCCGCAACTCTCCAAAGGTCACCGTTGACGATCCATGGGGCTACGGAGCTTCCTTGGAGTGGGCTACATCGTGCCCACCTCCTCGCCACAACTTCACATCAATTCCACGAATCCGTTCAGAACGTCCGGCATTCGATCTTCACTACCCACATATGGCTCATACGGATGGCGGTCACTAAATGAAGGCTGGATACAAACTTTTTGCATTCCTGACCGTCTTCTATGCCGTTGTTACGGTGGTTTATTGGCAGGTAGGTGGAGAAGCTCTAGGAATTACCGCGATTGGTCTTAGCGGTGGATTGGCCGCAACAATCGGCTTCTATCTTTGGACTAACGATAAGCGGATGGGGCAACAGCCTTCAGATAATGATGAAGGTGAAATTGCTGATCTTGCAGGCGAACTAGGTTTCTTTTCGCCACATTCTTGGTGGCCACTGCCTCTGGCTCTCTCAGCCTGCGCAATGGGTCTTGGACTTGTAGTTGGTTGGTGGCTAACCTCGATCGCTCTCGGATCTTTGATCGTGAGCATCATCGGCTTCACCACCGAATATGAAAAGCCTGGAGTTAGCGCCCACTAAGTACGAGCTGCTCTGAATCACTACGCTTTACAGCTGTTGCCATAAGGCCGAGGTATGCCATTGGAGCAACCGCTACAAGGCTTAAGAAGGCTACAACTAGTACGTTTGACATGATCTGCTCCCATCCTGGACCGGAAATCTCGGTCTCTTTGATAGGGATAGATTGCCCGCCGAACCTTGGGGGAGTCTGCGCTGGGGCTGGCGGATTACTGCATGTTTACTGATTTATTGCTGAGAGTGATGCAAGCGCTGGGCCATCAACTCGCATGACCGTCCACTCATCCATATAGGTGGCACCTAAGCCCTTATAGAAGCCGATGGCATCGCTATTCCAATCCAAAACCCACCATTGCAGCCGGTGATAGCCGCGATCAAGGCA
>CANCUC010000117.1 GCA_947381255.1 Actinomycetota bacterium | reverse complement strand
CTCGAAGGTGTCGATCAAGTATTTATCGTTGGAAGAGGTAGCCGTCGAGGCGGACTTATTAACGAGTTCACTCGTCTTCTACACAGTGAAGAGTCACAACCGACTCCTCGTATCCACGCTCTTAAAAATGTTGATGCAGAGCGTATGAATGATCGCGAACTTCTTGCGATGGCTCGAAAGATGGGTGCTCAGCTCGTTTAAGTAAGTTTGAGCTCTATCTATCAAACGCGGTGGAATACCCATTGATTGCTGGCTGCCCACCTAAGTGTGCATAGAGAATTCTGCTTCCATCTTTGAAGCGTCCCTCTTTGACCAGATCAATGAGTGCTGTAATTGATTTACCCTCGTAAACCGGATCGGTAATCATTCCTTCAAGGCGTCCAACCAATTCGATTCCTGCAATCGTGTGTTCGCTAGCAACTCCATAGATTCCATCGTGCCATCCATCGAGGAGCACAATCTCTGAATCTTCTAGTTCGCGTCCGAGATCAATTGCAGCTGCCGTTCTACTTGCAATCCGCTTAATCTGATCCCAGGTCTTCTCTACTGTTGCAGAAGCATCAATTCCAAGTACATCTTGCGCACGATTGCTATGTGCGAACCCGGCGATCATTCCCGCTTGGGTAGAGCCAGTAACAGAACAAACAATAACGTTGTCGAAGGTAAAACCAAGTGACTTCTCTTGATCTTCTACTTCAAAGGCCCAACCCGCAAAACCATGGCCACCGAGTGGATGATCAGATGCACCTGCGGGAATTGCATATGGCTTCCCGCCACGTGCAATCACATCTGCGATTGCCTCTTCCCATGATTTACGAAACCCAATATCAAATCCAGCAGCATCTAGGCGAACTTCTGCGCCCATAATTCTGCTGAGTAAAATATTTCCGGTCTTCTCGTAATTTACTTCATCCCAATCAACCCAATGCTCCTGCACGAGCACACATTTGAGGCCGAGTTTTGCTGCCACAGCAGCAACTTGTCGCGTGTGATTGGACTGAACTCCGCCAATTGAAACTAAGGTGTCACAACCTTGGGCCAAAGCCTCCGCCGCTAAATACTCGAGCTTTCGAGTCTTATTTCCGCCGTAAGCCAAGCCAGAATTAACATCTTCGCGCTTAGCCCAGATCTCAACTTTGCCGCCTAAATACTCCGTTAATCGATCGAGGCGATGAATGGGAGATGGCCCAAAGGTCAGTTGAGTCTTCGGAAATGATTCGAGTTTTGTACGTGACATTTGTAAATCCTATCGCGCAAAGCCCTGTCATACACTTACCCGGTGTTAGGAAAATGGACTGTTGGGGTATTGAAATACCGCATGCCAATTCTTATCGCATGGTTGCTCATCATTATTCTCGGACTCTTTTCGAGCACGAAAATTGATTCACATTTAACGACTTCTCTCAATGTGCCGCACAGCTCATCTCAGGCGGCAGATGAGATTCTGATTAAAAGCTTCCACGAGAATGTCGAAGGTACCTTCACCGTCATCTATCAATTTAAAAACGCCACAAACGTTCAGATCTCAGGTTTTAAATCAAAGATTGCAGATGCCGCTCGCGTTATTCCCACATCGCATATTGGTGAAGAGAAGGCTCTCGGTGGAACTCTCTTTGTAAATATAAATACCGCGTTAACTCTCTCGCAAGCCTCTGCATTTACCGAATCCCTTCGAAAAGTTCTAAAAAGCTCAGGACTTCCCGGGGTAATGGTTACCGGCCCGCCAGCAATCAAGAGTGATGTGACTCCGATACTAAGCAAGGACTTACATCGAGGTGAGATATTTGGATTTATTTTTGCTATCGCAATTTTATTACTGGTGCTTGGATTTAGCTTCCAGGTTTTTACGCCTCTTATCTTTGCTATCGCATCAATTTCTGCGACAGCCTCGCTTCTCTTCTTAATTGCACAACGTTTCATTGTCGTTCTATACATTCCAAATATTGTTGAGTTAATTGGGCTTGGGCTTGCCATCGACTACTCACTCCTCATGGTCTTCCGCTATCGACGCGAATTAACCCAAACGCCATCAGATAGAGAAGGTGCTGTGCTGCGGACCATGCAGAGCGCCGGCAAAACTGTGGTGGTTTCGGGAATCACCGTAACAATCGGACTTGCAACTCTCACCCTGATACCGGTTCCCTTTATACGATCTCTCGGAATCACCTCAGCGCTGGTGCCGCTCGTTTCGATTTTTACCGCTCTCACCTTGCAGCCGATCACCCTTCTGCTACTCCCTGCTGGAGTTACACGCTCCCTAAAAGTGGTTGAACCATTTGCCCGCCTGGCTGAATTCATCATAAGAAAGCCGGTGAAAGTATTAATTGCTGGGCTGGTGCTGGTTGCAGGGCTCTCGGCCTCCCTCCTATCACTTCACATCACACCTAGTTCCCTCACCGCTGTGCCAGCCAACCTAGAGTCAGAGCGAGCCATCACCTTGATCTCATCAAAAGTTGGCTCAGGAGTTGTGACCCCAAATCAACTCATTATCGATCTGGGCTCAACTCGGTTATCGCAATCCCCCTCCGTGATCACGGCGAGAAAGGCCTTGACCGCCGAACTCTCGAAGAACTCCGAAGCCTTAGTGGTAGCCAGCGGCGCGAAGGAACCTTACGTCGAGGCATCTGGTCGCTACTTACGAATATTTATCTTTGCCAGACACAGCTTTGGTGAACCGGAAGCGCAGAAATTAGTCTCTGAACTTCGAAACATCTCCCTTGAGAAATATGGCTTTGCCCCAAGTACTCGTTTCTACCTAGGGGGTGCAGCTGCTCAAGGAGCAGATCTCTTAAAGACTTTAAGCCATTCATTCCCCTGGATAATCGCACTCGCCCTGCTGGTTACTTTCCTATTCTTAACAAGAATTTTGAGATCCGTAGTCCTGCCTCTCAAAGCAATATTGCTCGATCTGATCTCACTCGCAGTCGCTTACGGAATTGTGGTCTTTGCATTCGGTAATCAACGCGTATCTCGTTGGCTCGGAATCTATAACCTTCATCAGATAGAGGCATGGGCGCTGGTCTTTCTCTTTGTGCTGTTGTTTGGCGTCTCGATGGATTACGAGGTCTTCATTCTCTCTCGCATCAAAGAGGCAAAACTTGATGGCGCAAGCAATGATGAGGCAATTAAAGAAGGCGTCGCACAGACCGGCATAGTGGTCACAAGCGCCGCGCTTATCTTTATTGGTGCGGTTTCCGGATTAGTTATGGGACATTTTGCTGGTCTTCAGGAGATTGGAATTGGATTGGCATTTGGAGTGCTGGTCGACGCAACTATCGTCCGCGGGCTCCTACTTCCAAGTGCCATGGTTCTACTTGGTAAATGGAATTGGTGGCTTCCT
>CANCUC010000116.1 GCA_947381255.1 Actinomycetota bacterium | reverse complement strand
ATTTATGATGCGCTTCTTCGGACCTATCGCCCGTCGAATCGATAAGAGCTGGAAGATGTATCCGCTCGGCATTCTCTTTGGACTCGGTTTTGATACTGCAACCGAGGTCGCACTCCTTGTCCTTGCTGGCTCTTCAGTGGTCGCTGGACTCCCCTGGTGGGCAATCCTGTCTCTGCCCATGTTGTTCGCAGGCGGCATGAGCCTTCTCGACACCATTGATGGATCTTTTATGAATTTTGCATATGGCTGGGCATTCTCAAAGCCGGTCCGTAAGGTTTATTACAACATCGTCATCACTGGACTCTCAGTCGTCGTAGCGCTCTTCATCGGCGGACTGGAAGTTGCTCAAGTAACTGCGCAACAGCTCAACCTCACCGGCGGCTTCTGGAATTACGCACTTGCATTTAACATCAATAAAGCCGGCTTCATCATCGTTCTGATGTTTGTGGCGGTCTGGGGTATCGCACTTGCTATCTGGCGCTTTGGAAAAGTTGAGAACCGCTGGCACGATCATGCACATAGAGCGCAAGCAGAACGCGGTGAGAACGAGAACCACGCCGCTGCTGGAATTGAACTCGGTCCTATCACCGAAGGCTTCAAGATTATTTAAATTGCAATGTAAAAAAAGGCCCGCATCAATCGATGCGGGCCTTTTAATTTACTTGGGTTTAGCGCTCTACTGTTCCTGCGATGAACTCTTCAACGCGAGAATGAGCGATCTCATCAGTGTATTGAACTGGTGGAGACTTCATGAAGTAGCTTGAAGGTGAGAGCAATGGTCCACCAATTCCACGATCAAGTGCGATCTTGGCACAACGAAGTGCATCAATGATGACTCCAGCTGAGTTTGGTGAATCCCATACTTCGAGCTTGTATTCGAGGTTTAGTGGAACGTCACCGAATGCACGGCCCTCTAGGCGAACATAGGCCCACTTGCGATCATCTAACCATGGAATGTAATCCGATGGTCCGATGTGAACGTTCTTCGCGCCCATATCGTGATCGAGTTGTGAAGTCACTGATTGGGTCTTTGAAATCTTCTTTGACTCAAGGCGATCGCGCTCCAACATGTTCTTGAAGTCCATGTTTCCACCAACGTTGAGCTGGTAAGTGCGATCTAGGTGAACGCCACGATCTTGGAACAACTTAGCCATGATGCGGTGTGTGATGGTTGCACCGACCTGTGACTTAATGTCATCTCCAACGATTGGCAATCCAGCCTTGGTGAACTTATCTGCCCAGACAGGGTCTGATGCGATAAAGACAGGAAGTGCGTTGACGAAAGCTACGCCAGCATCGATCGCACATTGTGCGTAGTACTTAGCAGCTTCTTCAGAACCAACTGGGAGGTAGCAGATCAAGACATCAACCTTGCGCTCCTTAAGAGTCGCAACGATATCTACTGGTGCCTCTGTTGATTCGACGATGGTCTCGCGGTAGTAGCGACCAAGTCCATCAAGGGTATGTCCACGTTGTACAACAACGCCGGTCTGGGCTACATCGCAGAACTTAATTGTGTTGTTCTCGGAAGCCCACATCGCATCTGCCATGTCGAGGCCAACCTTCTTGGCATCAACATCAAATGCAGCAACGAAATTCACGTCGCGAACATGGTAACCACCAAGGACTGCGTGCATAAGGCCAGGGATTTCGACATCTGCTGCCGCATCCTTGTAATACGTCACGCCTTGGATGAGCGAGTTTGCGCAGTTTCCTACGCCAATAATCGCTACGCGGATCTCTTTACTTTCGGTCACGAGGACTTCCTTTCGGTATTGATCATTTCTTGTAACCAAGCGATTTCGCGCTCGGCAGATTCCAATGAGTGACGACGCCACTCAACTAAATATCGGTCGATTCCCTCAGGTGACTTTTCAAGCTCGCTGCGCAAGATCTTCGCCTTCTCAGCTAACTTGTCATGACGACCTTCGAGAATTTGGAGTCGGTTGCGTTGTGGCGTTGGGCCAAAGAATGCAAAGCGAACTTCAAAACTCTCATCTTCCCAACTATCAGGTTCGCTACTTGATGAGATTGCATCAAAGCGAGCGCGACCCAAGTCGGTGATTGCATAAACGATTCGAGAACGACGACTTCCGCCGACCTCCTCAGAAACGCTCTCCTGAATTACCCCGGCCTCCAACATGCGATGGAGTTGTGGGTAGAGGACAGAGAATGAGAGGGCGCGAAATGGGCCATAAATGGCGGTCATCCGCTTACGAAGCTCATACCCATGAAGTGGGCCCTGGCTGAGGACGCCCAGAAGGGCGAACTCAAGGGATTCACTACGTGAGCGCATCTTTGGACTCCGACTCTTTCATTCAGCTGATGTAACGATTCAATCTATCGATTCGATATAACGAGAGGTAACCTATCGAGTCGATACAAAAATGTCCACCGCAAATCGCCCGCCTCAAGTACCCTCAGGGCGTGACTTTGATCATTCCAACCAAGTTCTGGGAGTACGTAGTAGCTACCACGCTCATTATCTGGGCGCCGGGGCCGAGTGTGCTCTTTACCATCGCCAGAGCTATCGCCTGGGGCCGCACAGTCGCCTTAGCCACGGTTTTAGGCAATGTTTTGGGTGAGTTCGTGATCTCAGTCGTCGTCGCGGTGGGACTAGGTCCAGTCCTCCAACGCTTCCACCTGGCCTTTATCGGGGTGCAGTGGCTGGGTGCTTTCTACCTCGTCTACCTGGGAATCGATGCCCTTCGCCACGTCAAAGAGCATGCCGAGTCAATGACCGATGTGAGCGGTGGAAAGCCCTCGATCAGGAAGACCATCTTCGAAGGCTTCATGGTCGGAGTTCTCAACCCCAAGACCCTGGTCTTCTTTGCAGCAATTCTCCCCCAGTTTGTAGATCGCCCTAAAGGCCACCTGGTCTCCCAACTCCTCGTACTTGGAACCATATTCTGCGCCATCGCCCTGCTATCAGATGGAATGTGGGGCATGATCGCCGGAACAATCCGCGGCTGGCTCTCCTCGGTACCACATCGCTTGGAACGCCTGCGCTTTGGTGGTGGCGCAGTAATGGTTGGTCTTGGAATCTTTACCTTCATCAACTCGATACTTCACTCTTAATTTTTCTTGGGGACAAACCCTCGTGGCAGAGCGTGCGCCTGTCACCTCTTTAGTACACACTTCACCTACAAATAATTGAATCCGAGAAAAGTAGGTCATCATGGGCGATCCACGCGCCGCCATTAGTCCAAGCCACCTCACATATGCATGGGGCGATTGCCACCGCTGCTTATGGCTTCAATACAACCACTCAGTTGCCGCCCCGATTCAGATGCCACTCATCGGAGATTTAGCCGATATGCAAGAGCGCTACTTCATCGGCGCTAAGACTTCCGATATGCACCCAGATCTTCCAGAAGGTCGCGTCCACTCACATGGTGG
>CANCUC010000115.1 GCA_947381255.1 Actinomycetota bacterium | reverse complement strand
CGCGAATCTTTGCAATCAACGCTGGATCTCCGACGATCAATCCACCACGGTAACCCGCGAAATTAGAGCGCTTTGAAAGTGAGTGCAGCGCGAGAAGATTTCTATTTTCGCCTTGGGCAACGGATAAAATGGAGAGCGGTGTGGTGGCGCTTTGTGATGCCGGGAAGTTGAAATAGCACTCATCGCTAGCAATCACCGCGCCAGTTCTCTTTGAGTACTCGATAACGCTCTCCAACTCCTCACGGCTAGAGATTCGCCCTGTGGGATTTGAAGGAGAGTTGATCCAAACTAAATCCGCATCAGGCCATTTTTCGACCTTGAAGTCAACGGGTGAATGTTCCGCACCAGCCAATATCGCACCCACTAAATATGTTGGGTATGCGACCTCTGGATAGAGGACCTTCTTCGCCTCGAGTTGAAAGGCTAAGTTGGCGACAACCTCTTTGGAGCCAATGCTCGGAAGAACATCAAACTCTCCGGTGGCACCGAGAACGGTCGATGCCCAGGTGCGCATCGCCTCTCTGAGCGCAGGTGATCCAATTGTTAGTGGATACCCCGGGGCGTTGGAGTGGTCAATGAGAGCTTGTTGCACGAAATCTGGAGTTGGGTCGACCGGCGTACCCACTGAAAGATCAATAATGCCGTCGGCATGCTCTCTAGCGCGAGCGCCATATGGAGCTAGCAGATCCCAGGGAAAATCCGGGAGTTTGATTCTTTTACTCTCCAGCCTTAGGCAGAGCTACAACCGTTGGGTGATCTGAATCGGTTGCTCCGACTTTGCTGGCGCCGCCGGGGGAGCCAATGGTCTGGAAGAAGCCAGAGTTAATCTCGCCGTACTGCTTCCAATCGCCAGGAACGTCATCCTCATAATAAATAGCTTCTACAGGACAGACAGGCTCGCAGGCACCGCAATCAACGCACTCGTCAGGTTGGATGTAAAGCATCCGATTACCTTCGTAGATGCAATCAACCGGGCACTCCTCGATGCAGGACTTATCTTTCACATCAACACAAGGTTGGGCGATTACGTATGTCACGTCAATCCTTTCAAGTAGCGGTTCCTCTCAACTGCGGAACAATAATATGCAGTTGGAGCAGTATGCCTATGGAGCAATGGGTAGAGAATAGTGGATAGAGGGGCAATTCAATGAGTGAGGAGCTACCCATGGAGGCAGACGCCCCCAGTGCCGATCACATCGGCCAACGGGTCAGTATTCGCTCGCACGACCCCGAAGGTGGCTTGAGAGACCTTTTGGGCCATCTGGTGGCCATCAACCAGGTACGCAAGAAAGATGGTCAGATCATCACCTTCGACCCCACCAAGATTCACATCTGGAAGGTGGTTCCAGATGCCAGCCTCCAGACCGGCATCTACCTGTACGACACCAAGAGCCGGCAAGAGAGAGAACTCGTTATTAGCGATGGAAGGGCTCTGCGTCTCTACTCGTGCGGCCCAACTGTTTATCGAGATGCACATGTTGGAAACCTCAGGACTTTTCTCCTCGCCGATCTCATATCGCGCCTCGTAAAAATTAGTGGCTACAAAGTTCATAGCGTTCAAAATATTACCGATGTCGGTCACATGAATGATGACCTTGACGTCGATCTCGCAGCTGAAACAGATGAAGATAAAATTCTTACTCAAGCGAAGCTGGAAGATAAAGATCCCTTCGCGCTAGCCAGATCCTATGAAGCGAAATTTCATCATGATCTAGAGCGCCTGGGCATTAAGAGCGCGGATGTTTATCCACGGGCCAGTGAAAGCATTGAGATGATGCTTCGCTTGATTCAACAACTCATAGATTCCGAGAACGCATACGTTGGAAGTGATGGTTCGGTTTATTTCGCCGCAAATACCTTTGAAAGTTATGGCGCACTCAGCGGAAATAAATTGAGCGAACTTGTCCCGGGTCATCGATACGAGTACACAGGTGATGGAGCAAAACGTTTTCATGCAGATTGGGCGCTCTGGAAGGCGGCTGGAAATCGTACGGAGATGGTTTGGGATTCTCCTTGGGGCGCCGGTTTTCCAGGATGGCATATCGAATGTTCCGCGATGTCTCTGCATTTTCTTAAGGGTCACGTCGATCTGCATATTGGCGGAATTGATCTTCGCTTTCCGCATCATGAAAATGAGAGAGCGCAAAGTAATTGCGCTTCGATGAGCGAGGTTACGGATTTATGGATGCATGGCGAGCACCTGCTCTTTGAAGGTCGCAAGATGTCTAAGAGCGCCGGAAATGTCGTTCTCCTAGAAGATCTTGTGAAACGTGGCTTTGATCCCTTATCGCTTCGTTTAGTCTTCCTCGAAAATAGGTATCGCAGTCAGATGGATCTCAATTGGGAGCAGATTGCAGCTGCTGATTCCACGCTCTCACGCTGGAGAAATAAGTACCAGGAATGGTCTAAAGATGAGGCGCCAAATGATCAGAGCGCAGTCGCTGAAATCACTGAATCGATTCTAGATACCGTGCGCGCTGATTTAGATACTCCACGCGCAATAGTTAAATTGCGGGCTTTGGAACGGGATCAAAGCATCTCTGATAAGAGCAAAGCACAAATATTTGCAGCAGTTGATGAATTCTTCGGTTTGGATCTCACCCGAGCTGCCGATCAGGTGGAATTAAGTCCAGAGATTCAAGCGCTCATTGAGGAGCGTCGCACTGCTCGCGTCAAGAAAGATTTTGCTAAGAGTGATGCTCTGCGCGATCAACTCCTAGCGCTCAAGATTTCTGTTAAAGATGGAGCAAATGGAATGAGTTGGGAAGTTATTCCGTAACTTCTGCAGTTCCAGCAAAGAGATCTAACTCGCGTCCATTCTTATCGTAAGGGGCGGCTGCATCTCCCTTTACGCGAATGTAGTACTCAGTCCCAGATATCTTCGTGGCCAAGCGTTTCGAAAATTTAAAGAGATTTCCATGGATGATGAGCTGAGTCTTATGTGCATTGAGCGCCGCGAGTTTTTGTTCCAGAAACTTCTCTCCGTCGAACTTCGTTGTCACAACTCCATCTGCCTTAACAAAAGGAAGTGCTAACCACTGCGAAGGCACATAATTAAAGAATCGAATTAAGAATTTGATGAAGATATTGCTGCTGGTCAAGCTTCCGTGAAGCGCTGAACGTGGGATTGCACTCCAATATATTTTGGAGATCTCCCAACTCTCGCCACTTCCAAATGTTGGATCAGCAGCTAACTCTGAAGCCCGCATTGCAATCTGATGCGCCTTGATGTGATCCGGATGGCCATATCCGCCAAATTCATCATATGTGATGAGAACTTGTGGTTTGCGCTCTCTAATAATTGTTACTAGTCGACTTGCTGCCTCATCGAGTTCGGCTCTCCAAAAACACTCTGGATTCTCATTCGGTGGAGTTCCCATCATTCCGCTATCGCGGTACTTGCGTTCAGGCGCTCCGAGAAAGAGATGATCGCTCACGCCGAGTGCTTTCATCGCATCGGCTAACTCAAT
>CANCUC010000114.1 GCA_947381255.1 Actinomycetota bacterium | reverse complement strand
TCACTCAGGAGCGCGAGCGCCCCGGCAGTTGTTGCTGCCACGGCAGAAACCAAAGTGTCTCGGTTAGCGACGTGCGCCAATTCATGCGCGGTCACGCCTTGGAGCTCTTCGCGATCCATAACGCGCAAGATTCCGGTTGTGAATGCGATTACCGCATGCTCAGGATTACGGCCGGTAGCAAAGGCATTGGGTGCATTATCTTCAACAATGGCTATCTTTGGAACAGGAAGTCCCGCGGCGATGCAAATCTCAGTCACCAAGTCATAGAGCTGCTTATTCTCAGATTCAGTAACAATCTTTGCGCCAGTCATTGTCAGCACGATCTTGTCTGAGCTCCAATAAGAACCCCAAACAGATAGAAGAGCAATACCTACCGCGAATGGAACAACGCCTACTCCGGTCTTTCCGAAGTAGGTCATGAGTGCCCAAATAACTACACCTACCAATAAAGCCATGCCGAACAGGAGTTCGGTGGTTTTAAGGCGGTTTGCGGATTGAAGCTTTCTAAAATCCATAACTAGAACTTGACCTGTGGAGCCTTACGATCTTGGGGGTCATCCACTTCGTAGAAGGGACGAACACTTACCCCAGCTGAGTTAACGAAGAGACTGCTTGGGAAAGTCTTAATCGCAGAGTTCAGAGTGCGAACGCTGTCGTTATAGAACTGACGCGCGAATGAAACTTTGTTTTCCGTAGAAGACAACTCTTCTTGAAGTGCTAAAAAGTTTGTTGAAGCCTTGAGGTCTGGGTAGTTCTCAGTTACTGCAAGCAAACCACGCAGAGCTTGAGTGAGCTGACCATCTGCCGCAGCGACATCAGCCACAGTTGTTGCTGAAGTTGATTTTGCACGCGCAGCGACAATTGCCTCGAGAGTTCCTGATTCGTGGGATGCATATCCCTTTACCGTCTCGACCAGATTTGGAATCAGATCAGAGCGACGCTTGAGTTGAACTTCGATTTGTGCGAATGCTTCATCCACTGAGATGTTGGCTCGCACCAAACGGTTGCGGGACATAATCGCAAGTAGGGCGAGAATTACAAGGATGACCACGACGAAGAGAACTGCCTTCATGAACTGCTCCTTATTGAATAGTCAGTTATTGAATTTTTGACTGGTGGAAATTCAACCACGATTTGCTTGGCGTTGGGCCGCGCTGACCTTGGTACCTAGAACCGTACAGGGCTGAGCCATATGGATGTTCAGCGGGAGATGAGAGTTTGATGAGACAGAGCTGACCGATTTTCATTCCAGGAAATAGCTTCACTGGAAGATTTGCCACATTCGAAAGCTCTAGGGTGATGTGTCCAGAGAATCCCGGATCGATAAAACCAGCAGTGGAGTGGGTCAAAAGTCCAAGTCGACCGAGCGATGACTTTCCCTCTAAGCGTCCAGCAATGTCATCTGGCAGGGTGATGATCTCGTAGGTACTTGCGAGAACAAACTCCCCCGGATGCAAAATAAAGTGCTCGTCATGATTAACCGCGACTTCGCGAGTGAGTTCGGCTTGTTCGATAGATGGATCGATGACTGAGTACTTGTGGTTCTCGAAGACTCGGAAGAAGCGATCGAGTCTGACATCCACGCTTGATGGCTGAATCATCCCTTCACTAAAGGGTTCAACCTTTACCCGTCCAGCGGAGACTTCAGCGGCAATATCGCGATCACTTAGTAGCACGCCCAAAACCCTATCAGCCAAGGCAATCGAGGCGGTCTACCTGGCTCTCGCGGTGGGCTGGAGCCGATAAGTTTGGACAATGAGTACTCGCCGGGCCTATCTATTACTAACCTGCGCAGCTCTCCTCTACTCAATAAATGGAATCGTCTCCAAGTGGGTCATGGAAGCTGGGCTCTCACCTTGGCGCCTCACCGAGATCAGAACCACCGGCTCACTCGTTGCGCTACTTATTTATTTAGCCCTCAAGGGTCGATTATCGCTCTTGCGTCCGGCAAAAGGTGAGATGGGTTTACTTCTTCTCTTCGGAGTTGTTGGAATCGCCGCCGTGCAATCCTTCTACTTCTTCTCAATTCTCAGACTTCATGTCTCTATCGCCTTGATTATTGAATTTACTGCGCCGATCTGGATTGTGCTCTACCTCCGTTTTGTGAAGAAGGTTCAAATCGCAAATTCCATGTGGCTTGGACTCGTGGCTGCATTTATTGGCCTGGTCCTCGTTGGTGAAGTGTGGAAGGGTCTTACTCTCAACGGTCTGGGAGTTATCTCATCATTCCTCGACGCTTTGAGTTTGGCCGCTTACTTTGTTCTCGGCCGTGCGCTGGGGAAAACTCGCGGGACAGATACAGCACTTGTGTGGGGATTTGGAATCACCTCAGTCCTCTTCGCATTTGTTCAACCTTGGTGGTCATTCCCATTTCACATCTTTAGCAAGCAAATCAATCTCAACGGTCACTTCGCTGGGCACCATCTACCGGGTTGGCTACTTATTATCTTCATCATCATTGTCGGAACCGTACTTCCCTATCTCTGCGTGCTTGCTGGCGTTAATGCACTCTCACCTCAGGCAGCGAGCATCATCGGAATGTTAGAACCAGTTCTCGCAGGTATTTTCGGTTGGATACTATTAAAAGAAACTTTCACGACTATTCAACTAGTCGGAGCAAGTGTTGTGCTTGTGGGAATCTTTATCGCTAATGAGAAGATTCCTGAAGGCGCAAAAATCGAGGGAGAGGTCAATGGATAAGTTCGACGATATCTTGAGCGCCAATCAAAACTTTGCAACCCGCTTTACCTCTGAAGATCTCACCGGCACCGCTGTTAAAGGTTTAGCGATTGTGACCTGCATGGACTCTCGCATTGATCCTCTCCGCATTGTTGGGATGAGTTCTGGAGATGCCAAGATTCTGCGAAACGCGGGGGCGAGAGTTACTGATGACGTACTTCGTACGCTGGTTCTTGCTACACACTTACTTGGAGTGAACCGAGTCTTAGTAATGCCTCACACCGATTGCCGAATGGCCAGTACTGATGAGGCCGGCATACATGAGGCGATCTCAAAGAAGAGCGGGGTTGATACTCGTAGCCTCGATTTTCAAACTACCGACGACCAGCTGGGTGCGCTCCTCAAAGATATCGTCAAGATCGAGAGCTATCCGTTGCTCCATGATGAGGTGCGAGTCATGGGCGCTATCTACGATGTGAAGAGCGGATTACTCAATCCCATCAACTAGACGTAAAGTCTATTGAATCTATATTGACCGCTCTCTACCCTTTAAATCCCAGTACTCAACGCAGAGAGGGATTTCTTATGGCTCATGATGTTGCAGCCCCACCTTCTGGTCCCGGTGCGGATTTCAAAATAATTCCAACTAAGGCACTTCCGGCGGTAGCTATTGTTTACATCGGTTTAATTCTCGCCGTCGCCTCCAACAAACTTTGGGCTCTAGATTTCTTTCATGTCGTTGGCGGAGCATGCTGGACCGCTATCGATCTATTTTTAGGTTTCATTATTGGACCCATCATTGGACGAATGAGTATCCCGGCGCGCATCGAATTCTCTAAGAGATTTATGCCGAAGATGGTTCTCTTAATGCCAACTCTCGTCAT
>CANCUC010000113.1 GCA_947381255.1 Actinomycetota bacterium | reverse complement strand
GAGATCGCTGTTCGCGTTGCCCGTGCTTGCCGTGACCATGGCGTTAAATCAATCGCTATCTACTCTGATGAAGATCGCAACTCCCTCCATGTAGCGACCGCCGATGAGGCATTCGCACTCAATGGATTATCAGCTGCCGAGACTTATCTCGATCAGAGCAAGATTCTGGCTATCGCTAAAGATTCAGGCGCCGATGCAATTCACCCAGGTTATGGATTTCTCTCTGAGAACGCACAATTCGCTGAGCGCGTCATTGAAGCCGGCTTGATTTGGATCGGACCTCCTCCTGCTGCAATTCGCGAGCTAGGTGACAAAGTTTCAGCTCGAAAGATCGCTGCAAAAGTTGGTGCACCACTCGTTGCAGGAACTGCAGATCCAGTGGATTCACCTGATGAAGTTATCGCCTTTGCTAAGGAGCACGGCTTACCTGTTGCCATCAAGGCGGCTCACGGTGGTGGCGGTCGCGGACTCAAAGTCGCATTTACCATGGAGGAAATTCCAGAGCTCTTTGCTTCTGCTGTCCGTGAGGCAATCACCGGTTTTGGACGCGGTGAATGTTTCGTTGAGCGCTACTTAGATAAGCCTCGTCACGTTGAAACACAATGCCTAGTGGATATGCATGGCAACGCAGTTGTTGTAAGTACCCGTGACTGTTCACTTCAACGTCGACACCAGAAACTCGTTGAAGAGGCACCAGCTCCATTTCTTTCAGAGGCTCAGATCGAACAGCTTTACACCTCATCTAAAGCAATCATGCGTGAGGTTGGTTATGTCGGAGCCGGAACGTGTGAATTCTTAGTTGGTAAAGATGGAACCATCTCTTTCTTGGAGGTAAATACCCGCCTTCAAGTTGAGCACCCGGTCAGCGAAGAGGTAACTGGACTTGATTTGGTGCGCGAGCAACTTCGCATCGCATCAGGTGAAGCGATTAACCCAGTAGATCCAATCATTCGTGGACATAGCCTGGAGTTTCGTATCAATGGAGAAGATCCAGGAAATGGCTTCTTGCCTTCTCTCGGAACCATTACCCAGTGGGAAGTACCATCGGGACCTGGCGTCCGCATTGATGCTGGTTTCGATCATGGCCACACCATTGGTTCACACTTTGATTCGCTACTCGCCAAATTAATCGTAACTGGCGCTACCCGCAAAGAAGCGATTGAACGTGCGCGCCGAGCACTTCGTGAATTTGAAATCGGCGGACTAGCTACCGCACTTCCATTCCACCGTGCGATTGTGGAAGATCCAAATTTCACCGAAGAGTTCAAGGTTTACACCAGTTACATTGAAAATGAATTTGATAATCAGATTCCTGCATTTGATTTCAAAGCTGGAGTTGCCGCATCTAAGGTTGCCTCACAAAAGGTTGTCGCCGAAGTAAATGGCCATCGCTTTGAGGTTGTACTTCACTCACAAGCCCCTGCCGAGAAGCGCCATCGCATCAAGAGCAATAGTGTCGCTAAAGCTTCCGGAAACTCAGTCATTAGCCCAATGCAGGGAACTGTCGTGAAAATTGTTAAGGCCAACGGGGATCGCGTTGAAGTTGGCGATCTCATCGTTGTTCTGGAAGCAATGAAGATGGAACAACCGCTCTTGGCTCAGAAAGCTGGCGTTATTGCTCAACTCGGAGTTGGCGCCGGACAAACAGTTTCAAGCGGGCAACTGCTCTGCGTTATTGAAGATTAAGGAAGCTTGATCTTTCCGCTCTTTAATTTCGCAATTGCTGCAGCAACTTTCACCGAATAGCGAGATCCGAGCGCTGTGAGCGCTACTGATTCTCCGCCATCTTTAACGGTGTACATATGTCCGAAGATTCCATCGGTGGCATTTAGAACATCGAGGATGCTCTCCCCTTGAATTGCAGAGTTCATTACATCGCGCACTGCAATATCGACATGCTTAGAGACCGCGCCGATAAGTACTTTCTGCCCCGAACTATCTAATAGGAAATACTGATCGGGATTAACCCCAATTAAATAAACCGGGTGCTTTGCTGTCGAGAGTTTTGCAACTGTCTCTTGAACCTCAGGACCTGCCGTCCACTCTGAAAAGACAATATCCGCGCCTGCCGCAATCGCACCCTTTGTGGCGGTCACCGGATCTGAATCAACCAATTGACTTACAACAACGGCCTTGGGTTGAACAGATTTGAGACCGAGCTGGAAAGCGGCAACATAAGGAGCGAAGAGTGTTGGCGCGATGAAGCCAACTTTATTGCGCTTAGTGGCTGCCCCAGCCAGAACTCCCGCAAGGTAGGCGCCATCAGAGTTTGAGAAGACCATATCGCTGAGATTGAGGTTTCCAACGCTCGCATCATTGATGAGTGCAAATTGAGTATCAGGGTTAGCAATCGCAACAACGCTCAGTGCCTTGGCATATCCCGGGCCAATTGCCACGATCAGGTTGTAATGGGCGTCTGCCAAGAACTGCAAGCGAGATTCACGATCGTTCTCAGTTCCATTGGTAACCATCTCGCGCACGGAAAGAGCCGTTAATCCATATTTCTTCTTGATAACGTCAACGCCTTTAGCCGCTGAATCGTTTATGCCGTGGTCCCCGCGGCCACCGATGTCATAGGCAATTGCAATCTTGATTGATATCGCGGCATGGGCCGGCAGAGCAAGTGAGGAGATAACTAGTGCGGTCGCTGCAAAGAGCGCAACGAATTTACCCCCGCGCAACTAAACCAATCCGTTCATACACATCTGCAATCGTCTTAGCTGCTACCGCTTCTGCCTTCTCGGCGCCTACCTTCAAAATACTTGCTAGATGCGCCTTGTCATCAAGAAGTTCGAGGGTCTTGGTACGTACTGGACGTAGATACTCCACGACAACTTCAGCTACAGCGCCTTTGAAATCTCCGTAGCCCTTACCTTCAAAGTCAGCTTCGATGCTGGCAACGCTACGACCACTCAAAGTTGAAAAGATCGTTAAGAGATTGGAGATTCCCGGCTTCTCAGCGGAGTCAAACTTCACCTCACGGCCGGTATCAGTCACCGCACTCTTGATCTTCTTCGTGTTCGCCTCTGGGGTGTCGAGGATTTCAATCAGACCATTGAGGGAGTCAGCCGACTTACTCATCTTTGAAGTTGGTTCTTGCAGATCGTAAATCTTTGCGCCCTCCTTCATGATGTAGCCCTCGGGAATACGGAAGGTGTTGCCGTAAGTGCTGTTAAAACGTGTAGCCAGGTCGCGGGTCAACTCAATATGTTGACGCTGATCTTCACCCACTGGAACTTGATCAGCTTGATAGAGCAATATGTCAGCGGCCATTAACATTGGATAGGTAAAGACTCCAACGCCAATGCGATCGTTTCCAACCTTGCCGGACTTATCTTTAAATTGAGTCATGCGGCTCGCCTCACCGAAGCCGGTAAGACATTCCATAATCCAACCCAACTGGTTGTGTTGGGGAACGTGAGATTGCACAAAGAGGGTGCAGTGCTCGGGATCTACCCCGAGTGCCAAGAGTTGGGCGATTGAAGTCAGGGTGTTCTGACGCAACTCCTTGGGATCCGGAGATGAGGTCAGGGCGTGCAGATCAACGACACAGTAGAAAGCATCGTG
>CANCUC010000112.1 GCA_947381255.1 Actinomycetota bacterium | reverse complement strand
TTAGGAGCCAAATCTTTAACTGAGGAGACTGCTCCTGCAACGGTGTTGGGGATATCGTGGAGTTTAAGATCTAAGAAGAGGTTGAAATCGCGAACTTTTCGAAGCTCCTGCAAACCTTGTGCTCCATGTTTGAGGAAGAATTCCAATCCAACCTTATAGATGTCAATTGAGTCAGCAGTAACTTCTATCCAACTCTTTGCAATAAATAAATCATCAGTATCTAAAGCAAGGATGATGGGTGAGATTTTCTGAGTCATACTTGCTCCATTCGATGGGCGTAACCAACAGCATCACTGAAATTATTAAAACCACGAGCTTCAACTATCTCCTCAAGTTCGCGAGTGATACTCATGGCAGCGAGTGGATCGCCAAATGTAGCGGTTCCGATTGAAACCGCATTTGCTCCAGCCAGAACCAATTCGAAGGCATCTCGCCCTGACGTCACTCCCCCCATCCCGACGATTGGAATTTCCGGGAGTGCTGCTCGAACTTGGTAAATCGCCCGGACAGCTACTGGTCTTACCGCTGGCCCTGAGAGCCCACCAGTTTTTTGGGACAACTTAGGAAGCATTGAATTGGTATCAATAACCATACCTAAAAGAGTGTTTATCAATGCCAAACCATCAGCACCTGCATCCACAACGCTCTTTGCAATCGAGACGATATCTGTCACATCTGGCGAGAGTTTGGCGATTATCGGTAACTCTCCCCCAATATTTCTACGAACCGCGGAGATGGCATCAGCAGCGGTAGCTGGATCGCAAGCGAAGACCTGTCCGCGATTTTCTACGTTGGGGCAAGAGATATTGACCTCTAAAGCACTGATTCCCTGGACGCTTCGTAATCTACGTGCCAGGACTGCGTAATCTTCAACGCTTTCACCCGCGATGCTCACGATAATTCGAGCACCCTGATCGCGTAACCACGGAATGTCGTTCTCTAAGAAGAGATCAATTCCAGGACCTTGTAAGCCAATTGAGTTGAGCATTCCACTTGGAGTTTCAGCCATTCTCGGAGTGGCTCTGCCGCTGCGCGGTTTAATCATGATCGACTTTGTCACAATCGCACCGAGTGATGTCAAAGGAAAGAATTGCGAAAGTTCTTTGCCGGATCCCGCACAACCTGAAGCAGTAAAGATCGGAGTTGGAAAGAATCTTCCCGCGATTGAGGTTGAGAAGTTAATGCTCATTTGCCCCACACTCCATCGGGAATCTCTCGAGAAGAACTCCATAAGACCTTATTGCCATCCATTACTGGCCCATCTACACATGTTCGCGTCATTCTGACAACGCCATCATCACCCTCAACTGGCAGAACGCAGGTCATACAGACCCCAATTCCACAGGCCATCGACTCCTCAACCGAACACTGATGTACTACATCGTGGGCAGTTGAGATTTCAGTAATAGCTTGCAACATCGCCATTGGGCCACAGGAGTAAATCACATCGATTTCATTCTCTTTAATAAGCTGACCGAGAACATCGCTTACTCGACCCAGTGTTCCGGCCGAGCCGTCATCTGTGGTGATGGTTAAGGAATTAACAGAGCGCTTGCCCTCTAAAGGTGCGTAAATCTTCGCAGCCGTGCTCGCGCCTAAAACCATATCAACGCGGCATCCTCGTTGTTTTAAGGTTTCTGCGAGGGCGAAGAGCGGGGCTGATCCGTAACCCCCACCAACCAGAAGCGCATTAACGGGTTGAACTGGGATTCCAAATGATGTTCCAAGTGGCGCGATCAGATCAATAACACTCCCGGCCTCTTGAGCCGCTAACCATTTACTGCCATTTCCGTGCGGAGCAACGACTAGTTCAAGCAAACCCATTCCATCAGAACGCATCGATGCCCGATAGATTGCAAAGGCACGGCGTAGCACCATCGCAGATGTTGGACCGCCAACTTTGATGGCAACAAAGTTCCCAGGTTTGCAATGTGCGGCCAACTCACCGACAGAGAAAACCATATGATGATACGAACCGGCCTTCTTATTGGAGATGAGCTCAGCTTTGATTGAGGCTGCTTTGGAATTTATCATCGACCCACCAAGGCCTGCCATTGTTGCAGCGAACGAACGCCAGCTTCACGATTACTTAAATCAACAATTCCTTCTACGGCCGCTTTGAATCCAGCGATCGTGGTGATGATAGGAATTCCTCTTTGAACTGATGCGGTGCGTATCAACCAACCATCATGGCGGGTTCCACGACCCAGCGGCGTATTAATCACTAAATCCACCTGACCCGTATTGATGATATCTACAGCCGATAGGCCATCTCCTGGAGTTGAGTTCTTTCGTACCACCGTAGATTCAACGCCATTATCTGCCAGAAATTTATGGGTTCCAGAAGTTGTGAGAAGAGTGAAACCAAGTTCAGTCAATCTTTTAGCGGGAACCACACTTGCAGCTTTATCACGCTCCGAGAGAGATAAGAAGACACTTCCACCCTTAGGCAGCGCCCCAAATGAGGCAATCTGGCTCTTGGCATAGGCCTCGCCAAAGGATTCTGCAATTCCCATAACTTCACCAGTGGAGCGCATCTCAGGACCGAGGACAGAATCCACACCTGTTCCATCAACTCTTCTGAAACGATTCCATGGCAGGACCGCCTCTTTCACACACATTCCAAAAGCAACACCATCACCCGCGGTTGGGAGAACTCCTGAAGCGCGAAGTGATGCGATCGATTCGCCAATTGAAATAAGTGATGCAGCTTTAGCGAGCGGAATTCCTGTCGCCTTGGAAACAAATGGCACGGTGCGCGAAGCACGAGGATTTGCCTCCAACACATACAAGATGCCATCTGCGCGAGAGATAGCGAATTGGATATTGATCAATCCGCGAACATCCACTCCCCTGGCAATTTTCTCCGTGGCAAGATGAATCTCTGCTAGTTGATCTGATTTAAGTGAGATGCTTGGGAGAACGCAGGCGGAATCTCCTGAGTGAATACCTGCCTCTTCGATGTGCTCCATGATTCCAGCCATGTAGAGCTCTCTTCCATCAAAGAGCGCATCGACATCAATCTCAATAGCATCGTCTAGGAATCTATCGATGAGTACTGGTTGATTAGGAGTTATCTCAGTGGCTTTTTCGATGAATCCGCGGAGCGATTCATCGTCGTAGACAATCTCCATGCCGCGTCCACCTAAGACGAAGGAAGGGCGCACCAGAACCGGATATGTAATCTCCGCGGCTACTGCCACAGCCTCCTCGTAAGAACGTGCCAATCCAAATTTTGGAGCGTTCAAATTACTCTCTTGCAGAATTCGTCCGAATTCACCTCGGTCTTCCGCCATATCGATGGCGTGAGGACTTGTTCCGAGAATAGTTACTCCCGCCTCAAGTAAGCCACGAGCCAACCCAAGCGGAGTTTGACCACCCAATTGAGCGATCACGCCAAGAACAGGTCCCGCCGCAGTTTCAGCTGCGATTACTTCGAGTACATCTTCCAAGGTGAGAGGCTCAAAGTAGAGGCGGTCAGAAGTGTCATAGTCGGTAGAGACAGTCTCTGGATTGCAATGAATCATGATTGTTTCAAAACCTGCATCGCGAAGGGCGAATGCTGCATGCACACATGAGTAATCGAATTCCAAGCCTTGACCAATTCGATTGGGGCCGCTTCCTA
>CANCUC010000111.1 GCA_947381255.1 Actinomycetota bacterium | reverse complement strand
ACAACACAAATTTATACCTTGGTGACGATCGATAAATTACGCGAGAGTTATTCCAGTGCGCACCCACGGGCACGCTAATTAATTCTTAACGACCGCGAAGGCGACGAGCAATAATTGATTGATCACCTTTTGCTTCAAGGTCAGCAATAATGATCGCCAAAGATTCGCGAACGATGCGACCGCGATCTACGGCTAAACCAAGATCTCCGCGAAGTGCAAGACGTGCTTGCTCTAAATCGTAAAGTTCTTCAGGGGAGAGATAGACGGTGATCTTCTCATCGTGGCGCTCTCTGCCGCTTGGTGAGCGATCGAAGGTATTTACACGGCGACGAGGGGTGGTACGCACCGATTTCTTACTTGCTGCGCTCTGTATAGGTGCCTCAGGTTGATCCTCAATGGGAGTTGGATTGACAGAGGGAACCGCGCTCAAAGTAGTTGTTTGACGGAAAAGTTCCTCAGCTCCAGGAAGAGTTACACGGCGACTCACTTGGCACCTCCACGAGAGATCAATTCACGAGCTAAACGACGGTAGGAGAGCGCGCCAGTTGAACTGCTTGCATAGGTGGTTACTGGTTCGCCCTTAACTGTTGATTCAGAGAATCGAACGGTGCGAGAGATGATGGTGTCGAGTAATTCATCCGGGAACTCTTTATCGATGAGTTCTAGAACATCACGAGAATGGCCGGTCTTGCGATCAAACATAGTCGCCAAGATTCCATCGATAACGAGATTTGGATTTGTATTCTCACGAATCTTTTCGATGGTCTTCTTTACAAGGGAGAGTCCTAGAACCGCGAAGTATTCACATTCCATAGGAATCAAAACACCATTTGAAGCGGTAAGAGCATTGATTGTTAGCGTTCCCAGCGAGGGGGAGCAGTCGATCAAAATGTCATCGTACTGATCAAGAACTGGCGCCAAAATCTTGCGAAGCTTGTGCTCCTTGGCAATCTCAGTAACAAATGCGGCTTCAGCGGCCGCTAAATCTTCATGACCCCGAACGAAGTCGAGCCCAGGCACATTTGATTTCAAGATGAAATTTTGAATCCCTGATTGGGGATCGTTGAGCAGGTACCAGATAGAGCCGTACTGCTCTTTAAGTTGGGAGGGCTTGATTCCGAGTCCTGTTGTCATTGAGGCCTGAGAATCGAAATCTATGAGAAGTACGCGACGTCCGAGTTCAGCCAATGCCGCGCCAAGATTGATGGTTGTCGTTGTCTTGCCAACGCCACCTTTCTGGTTCACAACTGAGATGACTCGAGCAGAACCAGGTTCTGGGGTGCTAACCACAACTGGAAAATCGATGACGGTGCGACCGAGAACTCCAGCCGTTGTGGCGAGCTCCTCATCACGATTTGTCGATTTATCTGCGAGTCGAGAAAGCTTTGAAGTGCTATTTGCCATGCGGCGGACTCTACGGCGGTGCGGTACGCAAGGCAAGCGCGATATGAGTACCTTTCTCCCCATGAGTGATCTAATTGTTGAGGGAAGCGAGAGCGCATTCTCGGTTCATCTGAGCAATTTTGATGGCCCTTTTGATCTCCTCTTGCAGCTCATCTCTCGCCACAAAATGGATATCACTGAGATCGCACTCGGTGTCGTGACCGATGATTTTATTGCGTATATAAAGGCTTTAGAGGGCTCTGAGCAGGGTTGGGATCTCGATCAGACCACTGAATTCCTCGTGGTTGCAGCAACTCTCCTAGACCTCAAAGCCGCCCGATTATTGCCGAGCGGCGAGATTGAAGATGAGGGAGATCTGGCACTTCTAGAGGCTCGCGATCTGCTCTTTGCCCGGTTGCTTCAGTACCGGGCCTTCAAAGAGATTGCTGCAATTTTCCAAGGCCGGATCGATATTGCTGATAAGAGCTTCCCTCGCTTGGTGGCGATGGAGAGTCATTTCGCTCAACTACTACCAGAGGTTTTGATCGGGGTAGGGGCCAATCGCTTCGCGGCAATCGCTGAACGTGTCCTTGCCCCCAAAACCACTCCACTGCTCTCGATTGAACATATTCATCAACCCCTGGTGAGCGTGGCAGATGAAGCGGTCAAGATCGTGGATGCTCTTCGCAAGAGTGGTCGAGCTAGTTTTAGAACCCTCATTGGTGATGCAGACTCAACTCTCGTCGTAGTAGCTAGGTTTCTCGCCCTTCTCGAGCTTTATAGAGAGGGCGCACTGAGATTTGAACAAGTTGTTGCCCTGGGCGAACTTCAGATTACCTGGGTAGCTGGCGTAAATGACGAGATCACAGTGAGTGATGAGTTCGATCGACCAGTTGAGACTATCGAAACTAAGACAAAAGAGGAATAAATGTCTGAACTTGAACTAAATAGATCACTTGAGGCGATACTCATGGTCGTCGATGAGCCTGTGAATGAGCTTATTCTTGCCCAAATCACTGAAGTTCCCACAGAGGTGGTTGTCGCCGCTCTTCGCTCGCTCGCACAAAAATATGAGGAGCAAGGACATGGTTTTCAACTTCGCGAGATTGCCGGAGGATGGCGCTTTTACAGCCACCCGGATCAAGCAGCCCTCGTTGAAAAGTTCGTTCTTGATGGTCAACAGACCCGCTTAACGCAGGCCGCCCTTGAGACTCTCGCTGTTATTGCATACCGCCAACCAATCTCACGAGCCCGCGTATCAGCTATCCGTGGAGTGAATGTGGAGGCAGTTATGAAGACTCTTTTGACCCGCGGGTTGGTAGAGGAGCGGGGAGTTGAGCATGAAACCGGCGCGATTCTCTATGGAACCACCAGTTTCTTCCTCGAGAAAATTGGGGTTCGTGGCATCGAAGATCTACCCGCTCTCGCGCCATTCCTGCCCGATGTTGATGGGTTGGACGAGGTCCTCGCAACGCTCACGGATTAAAGGATTTCACTTCTCTCTACTTTGCCTTTAGACTTCTCGGAGACCGAAAAGGTCGTCCACGCCCAAATTGGCCGTGATGAGAGGAAAATATGGCGCTCATTCGCCTTCAGAAAGTCCTGGCCGATGCCGGTATAGCTAGCCGTAGAGCTAGCGAACAATTGATCCTTGATGGACGTGTAAGCGTCGACGGAGTTCAAATTCTCGAACTTGGAAGCAAGGTAGACCCGGAAATCTCTAAAGTTGAGGTTGATGGTGAGTCTATTTCAACCAAAAAAACTAATGTTTATCTCGCTTTCCATAAACCAATAGGTGTTTTGTCCACTATGTCTGACCCAGATGGACGTCCCTGCCTCGGGGATTACTTCAAGGAGCGTAACGAGAGACTCTTCCACGTTGGTCGTTTGGATAAGGAGAGTGAGGGGTTAATTCTCCTTACTAATGATGGAGATTTAGCCCACCGGGCGACCCATCCCTCTTACGGCATGATTAAGAGATATTTAGTCGAAATTGAGGGAGTTCTCTCCAAGGAGCAGTTGGCTGAAATTGGAGTTGGAATTCAGCTAGAAGATGGCTTGGCCAGGGCTCTGGAAATTAAGACTCTTCGAGAGATTAATCCCAAGCATTCATGGGTGCAGATCTCGATCCATGAAGGCCGCTATCACATCGTTCGAAGAATCTTCGAGCATTATCAGCTGCCTGTCTTGCGTCTTATCAGGACTGAGTTCGGTCCCATCTCCTTGGCGGAGACCGGAGTTGGTCGATACCGCAAGTT
>CANCUC010000110.1 GCA_947381255.1 Actinomycetota bacterium | reverse complement strand
ATATGACGAGAGTAATTTTCGATACCGCTACAAAAACCAAGTTGCTGCATCATCTCAATATCAAAGGTAGTACGCATGCGAAGACGCTGCGCCTCTAGAAGTTTGCCAGCCTTCTCAAATTTCGTTACAGCTGCTTCCATCTCCTCATTAATAGCAGTTATGGCGCGCTTCATGGTTTCATCGCCAGCTGAGTAATGAGATGCCGGGAAGATATACATCTCGGTTTCATCATTTATGATCTCACCGGTAAGTGGATGAAGTGTCATGATCTTTTCGATCTCATCACCGAACATCTCAATACGGATGGCGTGCTCTTCATACATAGGAATAATTTCGATAGTGTCTCCGCGGACTCTAAAGGTTCCGCGTTCAAAGGCCATATCGTTGCGCTTATATTGGATATCGACGAAGCGACGCAGGAGTTGATTGCGCTCAATAGATTCACCAACGCGCAGGCGAATCATGCGATCGACATACTCTTGTGGAGTACCAAGTCCATAGATACAGGAGACGGTAGCAACAACAATTACATCGCGGCGGGTCAGAAGTGAGTTGGTAGCGGAGTGGCGCAGACGCTCGACCTCTTCGTTAACCGAGGAGTCCTTCTCAATAAAGGTATCGGATTGCGGCACATAGGCCTCTGGTTGGTAGTAGTCGTAATAGGAGACGAAATACTCAACTGCATTATTCGGTAACAGTTCTTTGAACTCGTTGGCGAGCTGAGCTGCCAGAGTTTTATTCGGAGCAAGAACAAGAGTTGGACGTTGCAGCTTTTCAATTAACCAAGCGGTCGTAGCGGATTTACCGGTACCAGTGGCTCCAAGGAGAACTACATCCTGCTCCCCCGCTTCGATGCGAGCGGTTAGCTCAGCGATTGCGGTCGGTTGATCACCTGATGGGGTGTACTCGCTAATTACTTCAAATGGTTTTACCTTGCGCTGCAGATCGGTAACTGGGCGCATTACATTCCCAGCCTGGCGGGATAGAGTCGATCCTCATAGAGATTTTCGACTTGGCGCAGCAGTTCATCTTCGCTGCCCTCGTTAATCAATACCGCATCGGCAATCGCCTCGCGCTCGGCATCGGTAGCTTGTGCCTTCATTCGCATCGTCACTTGATAATCCTTCATTCCGCGTTGGATGAGTCTTGCCCGCCGAGTTTCCTCGCTAGCACTGACAGTCACCACGAAATCAAAGGCATAGGGATGATCGCTCTCGGCTAAGAGAGGAATCTGGCTTACGAGGATATCTTCTGGCTCAAGCTCGGCCACGATCTCATCAAAGGCGGCCCGAATCTTGGGGTGGGTAATCGCCTCTAAATCCTTACGGGCGATCTCGTCGTTAAAGATAATCTCAGCCAATTTAGCTCTATCAAGGTTGCCCTCACGGAGGACTTCATCGCCAAAACGAACCAAAATCTCTTCGAAACCTTCGCTACCGCGCTCAACAACATCCCTTGCCAGTTGATCAAAGTCGATTACTTCAGCTCCGCAGGCAGCAAAATACTCGGCGGCCAGAGATTTCCCGGATCCGATTCCACCTGTTAACGCGACGAGAAGCACACGGTAAGCCTACCCACCGTGGAATGGCTCGGCACTACGGCAAAATGTAAAAGGCCCCGACTTAACGTCAGGGCCTTGAACTCTATGTGTGCAGTTACTCAGCAACCTCATCGGCTGGAGTTGCTGCAGCATCGGCAGCTTTAGCTTCTGCCTTCTGCTTCTTATGTGCAAGGAAGCGGCTCTGAGCTTCAGCGTATTGACGCTCCCACTCTTCGCGTTGCGCTTCAAAGCCAGGACGCCACTCTTGTGAGTCAGCATCGAAGCCCTCTGGATAGATGAAGTTACCTTCAGCATCGTAACGAGCAGGCATTCCATATTGAGTTGGATCGAATGCTTCGATCTCAACTTCATGGCCTTCATTTGCTTGCTTGAGTGAGAGTGAGATGCGGCGACGCTCAAGGTCGATGTCGATGATCTTCACAAAGAGCTCATCGCCAACTTGAACAACCTGCTCTGGGATCTCAACATGGCGTTCTGCCAACTCTGAGATGTGAACCAAACCTTCGATGCCTTCAAAGACGCGAATAAATGCTCCAAATGGAACAAGCTTCGTGACTTCACCAGGAACAACTTGGTTGATGGTGTGGGTGCGAGCAAATGCCTGCCAAGGATCTTCTTGAGTTGCCTTGAGTGAGAGTGAGACGCGCTCGCGCTCGAAATCAACTTCGAGAACTTCTACGGTTACCTCATCTCCAACTTCAACAACTTCACTTGGATGATCAATGTGCTTCCAAGAAAGTTCTGAAACGTGAACCAAGCCATCTACGCCACCGAGGTCAACGAATGCACCGAAGTTAACGATAGATGAAACAACACCGGTACGAACTTGACCCTTTGTAAGTTGGTTCAAGAATGTGGTGCGTGATTCAGATTGTGTCTGCTCGAGGTATGCACGACGAGAGAGAACAACGTTGTTGCGATTCTTATCAAGCTCGATGATGCGGCACTCAACCTCTTTACCAATGTAAGGAGTGAGATCGCGTACGCGACGCATCTCAACGAGTGATGCAGGCAAGAAGCCGCGGAGTCCGATATCAACGATCAAGCCACCCTTAACAACTTCGATGACCAAACCGGTAACGACTTCGTCGCGTTCCTTTTTGCCTTCGATCTCGCCCCAGGCACGCTCGTACTGAGCACGCTTCTTGGAGAGGATCAGACGACCTTCTTTATCTTCCTTCTGAAGAACGAGAGCTTCTACACGATCGCCAAGCTTTACGATCTCTGAAGGATCGATATCGTGGCGAATGGAGAGTTCGCGTGATGGAATTACTCCCTCGGTCTTGTATCCAATATCAAGGAGTACTTCTTCGCGATCAATCTGGACAACAATTCCAGAGACTAAATCTCCATCATTGAAATTCTTGATTGTGCCTTCGATTGCGGCTAGAAAATCTTCCGCACTGCCAATGTCATTTACTGCGTGAATGCTGCTCAATTTGCTCCGTAGGAATAGAAAATAGTAGGACGTAAAACTCGCACGGCGTGCGAAAGGCTAAGGGTACGCAGGCGTGGATAGGGGGTCAAACCGGCTCTTTTTGAAGAGGACTAGACTCTCCTCCGTGCGGGCTTATTGGGTGGTTTTACGGAATCCCAGGGCGGTGGCGATGATGCTGGCGGCCTTTCCCGCTCGCCTTGCCTATGGAATGGTCGGACTCGACGTCTACTTCAAAGTCCACGATGACACCCATTCAATCGCCTTAGCGGGCCTCGCAGCAGGGGCAAATGGAATCGTTGGCTCCCTAAGTACGGGTATGCGAGCTGCGGTAATCGATCGTCTCGGTCTTCAAATCCCACTGCGAATATTCGTACCGGCCTACGCAGTCGCACTCGCCGCGTTCGACTCTTTCCACGGTGCCAAACTTCTCATTATCTTCGCCGCAATCCTCGGCTTCACCGCTCCTCCAATTAACCTCTCGGTTCGCCCAATGTGGAAAACCGCCGTTCCCGAAGAGCAGTACCGAACTGCCATCGCCATCGACACCGCATCCATGAATTTAGGAGTCGTACTTGGGCCGGCTCTTGCAACAACGCTGGCTCTCTCAAACCACCCGGCAAGCGCTCTCATCACCACCTCTCTTCTCATCTTTGCCGGCGG
>CANCUC010000109.1 GCA_947381255.1 Actinomycetota bacterium | reverse complement strand
TGCGTACTTGGAGAGGCGATTCTTGAACCACTCGAGCCTCTTGCTCGTGCTGAAAAACCAGAGATCCGAGAGCACGTCGCCTTCACAATTCGCCTCCTGAAGAACCCATTTCAAGAGCGAAAATTGGCGACTGACTTTGCCGAGAAGATCAAGAACTTGAAAAGCGTTCCTGAGATAAAGGAATAGGACACATACTCTTTCAGAGTGGGCAGTGAGGGTTTCGAACCCCCGACATCTTCGGTGTAAACGAAGCGCTCTACCGCTGAGCTAACCGCCCGGTATTGAGTGCCCCACTGTACCTGAGGAAGTGGGGCACACCAAAAAAGAGTTGGAAATATGGCTAATTTCTAGAGGGCAGCGAGCGCGCCCTTGTAATCAGCGATATTTCGAGCATCTCCCATGCCATTGACGACCTGCCAACGCAAGATTCCTTCTTTATCGACGATGTAGGAGCCACGGAATGCGCAGCCGCGCTCTTCGTTGAATACGCCGTAAGCCTTAGCAACTTCACCATGTGGCCAGAAGTCGGAGAGGACTGGGAATTCGTAGCGCTCTTGGGTTGCGAATACTTTTTGTGTGAATGGAGAGTCGCAAGAGATCGCGAGAAGTTGAACTCCATCATTTTGGAAGGCGGAAAGATCATCGCGAAGTGCACACAATTCGCCGGTACATGTACCTGTGAATGCGAATGGATAGAACACAATCACGACGCTCTTAGAACCCTTGAATGAAGAGAGAGTTACTTTTTCTCCGAATTGATTTGTGAGAGTGAAATCTGGCGCTGCTTCTCCGACTGTTAAAGACATTTTTTCTACTTTCTTAGCGTTTGGCACTCTTTCGAGCAACGAGTTTTGTCGCAGTCCAATTTTGTGCAATCAAAAATGAGACTGTTTGCGTCAGGCCAGCTGTCGGAGCGGAATCTTGGATCTCACTCGCTTCAACGTGTCCTTCAACGCCAACTTTAGGGGTTAATAACCAGATCGGCCCATTTTCACTCAGGTAGGTCAGGGCATCGACCAAGTCATCCACGAGATCCCCGTCACCGTCGCGCCACCACAAGATGACTGCATCAACGACTTCATCTAGCTCACCGGTTTGAAGCTTTCCATCAATCTTCGCCTCAATCGCTTGGCGCAGAGCGTCGTCGCAATCCCCGTCATAACCAACCTCAAGTATCAATTCACCTTTAACCAGCCCAAGGCGATCCACACTCATAGCCAACCCCTGTGGGGAGTTCACCAGACCCTCCTGCCTCTGTAGGACCACGCAGCCCGTCCCCTGGCTCCCGCCCCCGTACGGGCGAGTAGGAGTAGTCCACTCAACTTCTTGCGTGAGCGCAAGCCTTTTGATGTGAATAAACTGACCCAATGAGCGAAGCGAGCGGATTCAACCAATTCATCGATACCCCGAATAACCTGATTGACCAGCTAGTTGATCTGGATCCAACAGAGACTGCTGAATGGAAGGCGTCGCTGGATTCACTTCTCAAGGCAGCTGGCCCAACCCGCACTCGCTACATCATGCTCTCGCTCTTGCAACATGCTCAAGAGAAGAAACTCGGAGTCGGCGCGCTTCGCACCACCGATTACATCAACACCATTCCAAGCAATCGCGAACCAGAGTTCCCAGGCGATGAGGCGCTAGAGCGTCGCATCCGCGCAATTGTTCGATGGAATGCCGCAATCATGGTGCACCGCGCACAACGTCCAGGAATTGGCGTAGGCGGACACATCTCAACATTCGCTTCATCTGCATCGTTATATGAAGTCGGTTTCAACCACTTCTTCCGCGGACAAGAACATGCCGGCGGCGGAGATCAGATTTTCTTCCAAGGCCATGCCAGCCCAGGAATGTATGCACGTGCCTTCGTTGAAGGTCGCTTAACAGAACATCAGATGGATGGATTCCGTCAGGAACTTTCACATTCTGGTGGCGGACTTTCTTCATATCCACACCCACGTTTGATGCCTGATTTCTGGCAGTTCCCAACAGTTTCAATGGGACTCGGTCCAATCAATGCGATTTACCAAGCTCGCTACAACCGCTATCTTCATGGCCGCGGTATCAAAGATACGTCAGATCAGAATGTCTGGGCCTTCTTGGGTGATGGTGAGTGCGATGAGCCAGAGACCTTAGGTGCGATCAGCCTTGCTGCGCGCGAAGGACTCGATAACCTCAACTTCGTTATCAACTGCAACCTACAACGCCTCGATGGTCCAGTACGTGGAAATGGAAAGATCATTCAAGAGCTTGAATCAATCTTCCGTGGTGCAGGTTGGAATGTGATCAAGGTTGTCTGGGGCCGCGAGTGGGATGAACTTCTTGCTAACGATCGCGATGGCGCACTTGTTGATTTGATGAACCGCACCACCGACGGTGATTATCAGACCTTTAAAGCCGAAAGTGGCGCTTATGTTCGCGAGAACTTCTTTGGTCGCGATCCTCGCACAGCAGCGCTCGTGGCTAACTGGAGCGATGAGAAGATCTGGGGTCTAAAGCGTGGCGGACATGATTACCGCAAACTCTTCGCTGCTTATAAGGCCGCAACAGAGAAGAACGGCAAGCCAACCGTAATTTTGGCAAAGACCATCAAGGGTTGGACTCTTGGCTCGCACTTCGAGGCTCGTAACTCCACTCACCAAATGAAGAAGATGACTCACGAGGATCTCATCCAGTTCCGCGATACCTTGCAGATTCCACTTCCTGATTCAGCTATTGATGCGAAAGTTCCTGCGTACTACCACCCTGGCGTTGACTCACCTGAATACAAGTACATGATGGAGCGCCGTGGTGAACTAGGTGGATCGGTTCCATCTCGTCGCAAGATTTCAAAGCCACTTCCGCAACCTGCCGATTCAACATATGAGTCAGTGAAGCGCGGTTCTGGCCAACAAGAAGTCGCAACCACCATGGCCTTCGTTCGCTTGCTCAAGGATCTCGTTAAGGATCCAGAGATTGGCAAGCGCTTTGTTCCAATCATTCCGGATGAGGCACGTACCTTCGGCTTGGATAGCTTGTTCCCAACGCTCAAGATCTACTCCCCTCTCGGACAGACCTATGCATCTGTTGACCGCGAATTGATGTTGTCTTACAAGGAATCAACATCTGGTGTGATCTTGCACGAAGGAATCAATGAAGCTGGCTCGACCGCTTCATTCACCGCCGTTGGATCGTCCTACTCAACACATGACGAACCAATGATTCCTATCTACATCTTCTACTCAATGTTCGGCTTCCAACGCACAGGTGATGCCTTCTGGGCAGCTGCAGATCAACTCTGCCGCGGCTTCGTCGTTGGAGCTACTGCTGGTCGCACAACTCTTAACGGAGAAGGCTTGCAGCACGAAGATGGACACTCACTCCTTCTTGCATCTACCAACCCTGCTGTCGTGGCATACGACCCAGCATTTGGTTACGAGGTAGGACATATTGTTAAAGATGGTCTACGTCGTATGTATGGCGAGAACAGCGAGAATATTTACTACTACCTCACTGTTTATAACGAGCCTTATATGCAGCCCGCAGAGCCAGAGAATTTCGATGTAGAGGGTCTGCTCAAGGGTATGTACCTCTATTCTCCTGCAACCAAGAAGGGCAAGAACGAGGTCAATATCTTGGCCTCTGGAGTTGCTCTCAATTGGGCGCTTAAGGCACAAACTCTTCTGCAGGAAGATTTTGGAATTAGCGCAGATGTTTG
>CANCUC010000108.1 GCA_947381255.1 Actinomycetota bacterium | reverse complement strand
TGAGCGCAACTCCAGATCAACGGCTGGTACTTGTAACAGGGGCATCTGGCTATGTCGGAAGCCGGCTAGTAACGGCACTTTTGGAGAGTGGCACCAAGGTTCGAGTCCTTGTCCGCGACTCTTCCAAGATCGTTGGGCTGCCTTGGTTTTCACAGGTTGAGGTTGCTGTGGGCAGCGCCACAGTCGAAGCTGAGATATTGAACGCGCTGCAGGGAGTTCACACCGCTTACTACCTCCTCCACTCAATCGGGGCAGGTGGTCGTTTCGATCAAGTTGAAGAAGAGATGGCGCTTACCTTTGGAAAAGCTGCTGAGGAAAATCGTGTATCGCAGATTATTTACCTAGGCGGAATCGCAAATGATCTACGCCAAAGTCAGCATTTAGCCTCCAGAGCAAATACCGGCGCTTCGCTCGCAAAATTTCATGTACCTGTTTTAGAGCTCCGCGCAGGAATTATCATCGGATCGGGCTCTGCATCATTCGAAATGATCAGACACATGACTCATCGATTGCCGATCATGATCACTCCGAAGTGGGTAAGTAATAGGACGCAACCGATTGCTATTCGCGATGTGCTTTATTACCTCACTGAAGTTGCTGCCTTGAAAGAGCCACACAATGGAGTCTTCGATATCGGTGGTCCAGATGTAATGACCTACGCCCAACTCATGAAGACTTTTGCCAAGGTTTCTAAACTTCGCAAGCGCATCATTATTAAGGTGCCCTTCTTATCAGTATGGCTATCAAGTCTTTGGATTGGACTTGTTACGCCAGTGCCGGTTGCACTCGCACGACCTTTAGTCGGTTCCCTCATTAACGAAGCCGTAGTGGATCAAAAGAAGTCAATCTCACTACTTATTCCAGCTCCAACTCCCGGCCTGATCTCAGTGGAACGCGCATTTGAATTAGCCCTCTCAAAAGTTGAACATAATGAAGTTGCTTCGCGTTGGTCAGATGCGAATTCGATTATGCCTCCGTGGCAGAAGACCCAATCCGATCCATCATGGGCCGGCGATGCGGAATATCATGATGAGCGAATTGTTTACACCGAAGCATCGTTGGACTCGCTCTGGCGAAGCGTGGAAGAGATTGGCGGACCTCGCGGTTGGTATGGCGCAGATTTTCTCTGGTGGCTTCGCGGCTTACTCGATCGCCTCATTGGTGGAGTTGGGTTGCGACGAGGAAGACGAGATCCACATTTCTTGCGTCAAGGCGAGAGTTTAGATTTTTGGAGAGTTGAAAAATTAGAGCGAGGACACAGCCTCACCTTGAACGCTGAGATGATTCTGCCTGGAAAGGCCTGGCTGCAATTCACTGTCGATGAAGTAATTCAAGATGGCAAACCAGTTCGCCAATTCAAGCAGTTGGCAACATTCCAACCCAAGGGAATTGGTGGACATATTTATTGGGGCTTGGTCCTTCCCCTCCATCAATTTGTCTTTCCAACGATGGCCAAGAACATTGTTAAAGAGGCAATGCGTCGAGATCGCGCGGAACCCAACACGAAATAAGTGCGGGCGGCAAAAGCCTGAAAAAGTCAGAGCAGCCATTTAGTATCAGAGCATGGAATCCCAGAGCAGCGCCGCCAGCCTTCAGATCAACACCGAGAGCGGACTGACTGAGTTAGAGCTTCGGATTCTGGATTTTGAGAAGCAGTGGTGGCGGTATGCCGGCGCTAAAGAGTCCTCCATCAAGGAGCTCTTTGACCTCACCCCGCCTGCCTATTATCAACTGCTCAACAACCTCATTGACCGCGAGGCCGCCCTTCTGAGCCAGCCAATGCTGGTTAAGCGCCTGCGCCGCCTCCGTGAGGCTCGTACCGAGGCCCGCTCAGCCGGCTTCCGCCTTTAACACCCCGTATTCACCCCCTAGACGCATCTACTCGGTTGGCAGCCCTTAGGGCCTTTCGCTAGAGTTTGGTTAGCACTCTCGCCCCGACTCTGCTAATTGGCAGCGTGGCGCGCGAGCAGTGGAAATCCAAAAGCGCTGAATAAAAAGGGAGCACATCATGGCCGTTGCCATTAAGCCACTTGAAGATCGCATCGTTGTAAAGGCCCTAGAGGCTGAGCAGACCACCGCATCTGGTCTCGTTATTCCAGATACCGCCAAAGAGAAGCCACAGGAAGGCACAGTCGTTGCTGTAGGCCCAGGTCGCTTCGACAATGGCGTGCGTATCCCAATTGATGTAAAAGTTGGAGACGTTGTTCTTTACAGCAAGTACGGCGGAACTGAAGTTAAGTACAGCAACGAGGAGTTCCTCGTTCTCTCTGCCCGCGATGTACTAGCAATCATTGAGAAGTAAGCGTCATGGGTAAAACACTTTCATTCGACGAGAACGCTCGTCGTGCGATGGAACGCGGCGTAAATATTCTCGCCGATACCGTCAAAGTAACACTCGGACCCCGCGGTCGTAACGTCGTACTCGCTAAGGGTTATGGCGCACCATTGATTACAAATGATGGCGTAACAATCGCTAAAGAGATTGAACTCGAAGATCCAGCCGAGAACATGGGCGCACAACTTGTTAAGCAAGTTGCTGAGAAGACCAATGATGTAGCCGGTGATGGAACAACCACAGCTACCGTTCTGGCACAAGCAATGGTGAAGGAAGGTCTTCGTAACCTTGCTGCCGGCGCACAGCCAATGGATATCAAGTTTGGTATTGAAGCAGCTGTTAAGGCAATCTCAGAAGAGTTGAAGAAGAACTCAACTCCAGTATCTGGCAAGGCTCAGATCGCTGACGTTGCAACAATCTCTGCTCAAGATAAGGCAATCGGTGAATTAATCTCTGAGGCGATGGATAAGGTCGGCAAGGATGGCGTTATCACCGTTGAAGAGTCATCAACCACTGGTCTAGAGCTCGATTTCACCGAGGGTATGCAGTTCGATAAGGGTTACATCAGCCCATACTTCGTCACTGATTCAGATCGCATGGAAACTGTTCTTGAAGATGCATTTATCTTGATCTCAGGTCAGAAAATCTCATCGCTCTCTGACATTTTGCCAATTCTTGAGAAGGTCGCTCAAGCAAATAAGCCACTTCTGATTATCGCTGAAGATGTTGAGGGTGAAGCTCTCTCTACTTTGGTCGTCAATCGCATGCGTGGAACATTCACTTCAGCTGCTGTAAAGGCACCTGGCTTTGGTGACCGTCGTAAGGCGATGTTGCAAGATATTGCAATCTTGACCGGTGGACAGGTTATTACCGCTGAGGTTGGTCTCAAGCTTGATCAAGTAACTCTTGATCTGCTTGGTAAGGCTCGCCGCGTTGTTATCACCAAGGATGCAACCACAATCGTGGATGGCGCTGGAGATAAGAACGAAGTTGCCAATCGCGTTAATGAAATTCGTAACGAACTTGCTACAACCGATTCTGAATGGGATCGCGAGAAGTTGCAGGAGCGCGTTGCAAAGTTAGCCGGCGGAGTTTGTGTCATTAAAGTTGGCGCACATACCGAAGTCGAACTTAAAGAGAAGAAGCACCGTCTAGAAGATGCAATCTCGGCTACCCGCGCGGCAGTTGAAGAGGGCATCGTTGTTGGCGGAGGCGCAGCGCTAGTACATGCTGCGGCTGCTCTTGAAGGAGATCTTGGTTTCGAAGGTGATCGCGCTGTGGGTGTTCGTCTCGTCCGTAAGGCATGTGATGAGCCACTACGTTGGATCGCAGAGAATGCCGGACATGAGGGCTACGTCGTTGTTGCAAAGGTTCGCACCTTGGCACCAAACGATGGCTTCAACGCTGCAACTGACACCTATGAAGAT
>CANCUC010000107.1 GCA_947381255.1 Actinomycetota bacterium | reverse complement strand
TTGAGAAGAACCATTTGCCAACATGCCACTAAAAATCTGAGCGCCAGAACTATCGGTGACCGCCAACCATGTTGAGCCAGCATTTGCACTTACAACGACAGCGACCGGAGCAGTCTTGGTGGCGACCGCAGTCGTATCAGGAATCGAAGTTGTGGTTGTCGTTGTAGTAGCTACCTGAGTGAGTGCCGCAGTGGTTGGGCGATTTGCAGGTGGCTTCTTGGCGGAATGTACAAAAGATGCCGCCGTTGGAATTGCAATCACAAGTGCCACGATGATAGCTGCGACTTTTCCAAGTGCGCCGAATGAGATAAGGCTTTCACTGCGTACGGATGGAGTTACATTATTTTCGCTCAGGAGCTCAATCATTGGGCGATTGAAATCTTGATTCATTGAATTAAATTCTTCTACGAGCAATTCACCGTTCGCATGTAGAACTTTTGCGATGTTGCGAATGTGGCCACGTGCATATGCAAGTCCACCAGATGATTCAAAATTATCTTCTTCTAAATCGCGAAGAACGCTTTTGCGGACACAAGTTGCTTCGGAGAGTTCTTCAAGTGAGATGCCAGCAGATTCTCTTGCCTGGCGAAGAAGTATTCCTACTGACATCTGTGCCTCAATCTTGGGGGAAAGTGAGAGGCTAAGGGTAAGGCCAACTATCTGGACACGCCAAATTATTCTGCTCTAGATGTGACATCTATGCGCTCAGAGAGCGTTAATTCACTTATACGTAACCTTGAATCTCCTCTAGGAGGTCTGGCATCTGTTCCGCGGTGATCAAAACCTCTCGAGCCTTAGAGCCCTCTGAGGGTCCCACAATTCCCCGGCTCTCCATCAAGTCCATCAAGCGACCAGCCTTTGCAAAGCCAACGCGAAGTTTTCGTTGCAACATTGAAGTTGAACCAAATTGTGTGCTGACAACTAATTGGATTGCTTGCAGCAGGAGATCCATATCATCGCCAATATCGTTTTCAATTTGCTTGCTCACTGCCGGTGCATTGATATCAATCTTGAAAACTGGTTGTGCTTGTGACTTCACATGATTTACAACTGCCTCTGATTCACGTTCAGAAACATAAGCACCCTGAATTCGCATCGCCTTGCTGGCACCCATTGGTAAGAACAATCCATCACCTTGACCAACCAACTTCTCAGCTCCAGGTGTATCCAAGATAACGCGAGAGTCGGCGAGGCTGGATGTTGCAAAAGAGAGACGAGATGGCACGTTAGCTTTGATCAATCCGGTCACAACATCAACGCTTGGACGCTGTGTCGCGATAACCAGGTGAATTCCTGCGGCGCGAGCCAACTGAGTAATACGAACAATGCTCTCTTCAACTTCGCGAGCTGCAACCATCATCAAATCGGCAAGCTCATCGATGATGACAAGTAGATATGGATAAGGTTCGAGAACTCGCTCACTTCCTGCAGGTGCCGAAACTTTCTTAGCCTTGACCGCTCTATTGAAGTCATCGATATGTCTAAATCCGAAGTGCGAGAGATCGTCATAGCGCTGATCCATTTCGCGCACTACCCAGGCAAGCACATCCGCTGCCTTCTTAGGGTTTGTGATGATTGGAGCGATGAGATGTGGAATGCCCTCATAACTTGTGAGCTCTACGCGCTTCGGGTCAATCATAACCAAGCGAACTTCATCTGGAGTTGAGCGCATAAGAATAGAAACAATCAATGAGTTGATCATTGAAGATTTACCGGCACCAGTAGCGCCAGCGACAAGTAGGTGTGGCATCTTCGCCAAGTTTGCACAGATGAAATTACCTTCGACATCTTTACCAAGAGCGATAACCATGGGATGGGTTTCGTTAATAGCTACCGAAGAGCGGAGCACATCGCCGAGCGCGACAATCTCGCGATCGGTATTTGGAATCTCAATTCCAACCGCAGACTTGCCTGGGATTGGAGAGAGAATACGGACGTCACCTGATGCGACTGCGTAAGAAATATTCTTCGATAGAGCGGTAATCGCCTCCACCTTTACACCTGCAGCAAGCTCAACCTCATAACGGGTAACCGTTGGACCTCGCATAAAGCCGGCAACTCTGGCGTCTACACCGAACTGCTCAAAGACCTGTCCCAGCGCAGCAACGACAAGGTCATTTGCCTTAGATTTCGCTTTGGAGGATGGAGCGGTACGCAGGAGATCCATCGATGGAAGTATGTAGGGAGTATCTGCAGCCAGAATAAGTTGGTGCGCCGGAGCGCTCTGCACTGTCTTTGTCACGAATGTTGGGGCTGGAGGCGGTGTTGGCTCGATGTGCAGCGCCACAGTCTGCTCAGCATCCTCGGGTTCATCTTCTTCAACTTCATCGTGATGGAAATCTTGAACCAGCGGTGTCTCAAAGGGAGGAGTGTCGTTAAGTTCGAACTCCTCTTCAACGAGCTTGGCAGCGCGACGGCGATTTCCAAACCAGGTGAAGATGGCACGAACCTTGGCGAATACTTGTGAGACCGGAGTTGCGGTGATGATCAAGACGCCAAAGAAGAGAAAGAGCAACAAGATCGGAATTGCTAATAAAGATGTACCGAGGTTTGAAAGAGGTCGTCCAACTCCATAGCCGACGACTCCACCGGCGCCCTTCACATTGTGAATATCTGAATCTTGGAAGACCTGGGCTAGCCCGGTGCTGCTGAGAACAAGGAGAAGCGCTCCGATTGTGATGCGCCCGTTAGCTCGACCTTCATCAGGTGCTTTGAATAATCTAAAGGCGAAGTAAATAAATAGGAGTGGCGTAACAATCGCGATCTTGCCGAAGGAGCCAAGGAGCACGGTGTTCATGAAGCGACCGATTGGGTTGTGAAGATGGAACCAACTACCTGCAGCGCAGAGAAGTGCGAAGATCAAAAGTAGGAAAGCTAAGCCATCGCGATGGTGGGCGGCATCAAGGTCGCGAGCCTCTTTGAAGAGGAAGCGAATGGTGCTGCCGATAGCCTTTGCGATAAATCGCCAAGTACCTGCCAGGGCGCGACCGATTAAAGCAAAGATAGATGGACGGCTCTTTGCCTTTGCGCGCGAGGTACTTCTTTTTTTAGCCATAGCGCTCTAAGCCTAAGGATAAGTAGACAATCACGCCTAAAGGCGCGCCGTTATACCTCAATAACAACAGGGATGATCATTGGTTTGCGACGGTGCTCTTCGCCAACCCAACTACCAACGGTTCTGCGAACAACTTGTGCAAGTTGGTGCGTTCCATTGATTCCACCAGCAACCGAGGTTGCAAGCGCCTTCTCAATCATGCCCTTAACCTCGTCGAACAAGGCTTTATCTTCGGTAAATCCGCGTGCGTGAATATCTGGTCCTGCAACAATCTTTCCACTTTGTGAATCGACCACTACAACGACTGAGATGAAACCTTCTTCACCCAAGATACGACGGTCCTTCAGTGAGCTCTCGGTGATCTCACCGATGCTCTGACCATCTACATAAACAAATCCGACTGGAATTGCACCTGAGATATCGGCATATCCATCGTGAACATCAACAACGATTCCATTATCGACAACGATGGTGTTAGTGCGTGGCACGCCGGTCTTGATTGCGAGCTCTGCATTGGCACGTAAGTGGCGCCATTCACCGTGAATCGGCATTACATTCTTTGGCTTCACAATGTTGTAGCAATAGAGAAGTTCTCCGGCAGCAGCGTGACCAGATACGTGCACCAGGGCGTTGCCCTTATGTACAACGGTGGCACCAAAGCGAGTGAGTTCGTTGATGACGCGGAAGACTGGATTTTCATTTCCTGGAATCAGAGATGAGGCAAGTACGACGGTGTCGCCCTTACCCAC
>CANCUC010000106.1 GCA_947381255.1 Actinomycetota bacterium | reverse complement strand
GCAACGCTAAAGAGTTCGCCAACATCTTCGGTGAGCGTCTCGAGTTTTACATGACCTGTAACCAGTGCATCTTCTAAATCGTGAACGCTATAGGCGACATCATCAGACCAATCCATGATCTGCGCTTCCATAGATTGACGGCCGGCGGGCGCGCCAAGGCGAACCCAATTAAAAATATCGAGATCATCGTCGTAAACACCAAACTTGCGATTATTAATCGCGCGCGGCCAGGGATATTTAGTTGCCGCATCAAGTGATGCGCGAGTGAGGTTTAACCCCACACTCTTTCCAGAATCATCAACGGTCTTCGCCTCTAGGCGAACCAACAACCGGAATGATTGGGCGTTGCCTTCAAAGCCACCACATCTTTCCGATACGGCGTTAAGTGCATCTTCGCCATTGTGACCAAATGGTGGGTGACCGATGTCGTGAGCGAGACATGCCCCCTCCATCAGATCAGGGTCTGCGCCAAGGGCCCATCCGAGTTCGCGTCCTACTTGTGCGCACTCCAGTGAGTGAGAGAGACGAGTACGTGGAAAATCTGCCAACCAGGGAACTGCGACTTGGGTCTTTGCAGCTAAGCGACGAAGCGCGAAGGAGTGAATGATGCGTGCGCGATCTCGGGCGAATTCGGTGCGGCCCAGGCGCTTGGCAGGCTCGCTCAAGAAGCGATCGCGATCGCTCTGGCTATAACCAGGTGACTCCACTGCTTGCCTAAGAACCATAAGAGGCTAAGCCTATTTCTTTATCTGATCGCTGAGGTGGATTCCAAAGCGCCCAACGGTCTCATAGGCCAGATATGCGCTGGTCTCGCGGAAGATGTATCGAAAGCCCGTGGCCGCGAGTGATCCCGGGCCGCTTCTAGCAGGGGTGCAACTAGCACTAACTCCGAGGTCTCGGGCTTCTGCCATCGCTCGGTAGCAGTGATAGGGATCGGTCGAGATGATGACGCTTTTAAGGTTATGAATCTTCATGTAACTCACATATGCCACCGTGCTGGTGAGGGTGTCTTTGCCGAGGGGAAGTGCGATGACCGCCTTCCGGGAAATGTGTTGCGCAACCAAAGAGTTGCGACTGGCAGCAGCCTCAGTTGAAAGATCGCCCTTCTGTCCCCCACCAACCGTGATGATCAGTGGGGCAAGTCCGGATTCGAAAGCTAACTTCGCTTGAGTAATGCGTTCGGTGAGAATCGGGGTTGGCTTTCCGTTGTCTTGCGCGGCGCCCAGTACGACGATTACATCGCTCTGATGAATCTCGGGGTGATGAGCCGTCCACCAGATCTGACTAGCCACATAGAGCGGAACGATGATGATCAGAAGAACGATTGCAGCTAAGACTCTTCGGAGAATTTTAAAGAGAAACACAATCAGCCACCAGAAACTGCATCACGAGTGTCATCAATAGTGATGGATGCGAATTCGTCTGGATCGTTGAGCCAGCCATCTGGAAGATGCACTGCGCGACCATGGCTACGGCGACCACGTGGTGACTCTGCAATCAGAGTTGGGTAAGGCTGCTCCTCAAGCTGCGACAACAAATGATCGAGCTCACCGAGAGATGAGACCATTCCAAAGCCCGCACGAAGTTCGCGTGGAACCGAGAAACCCTTGAGATACCAAGCCATATGTTTGCGAAGATCGCGCATCGCACGACCTTCACTTTCAAAGAATTCAACGAGTAGCTCACCGTGGCGATACATCACCTTGCGAACTTCAAAGAGTGATGGAAGTGCTGGTGACTCCACACCATTAAATGCTGCTACTAAATCTGCAAATAACCATGGACGACCGAGGCATCCGCGTCCCACAACGACTCCGGCGCATCCAGTCTCTTGAACCATGCGAACTCCATCGGCACCGGTCCAGATATCACCATTGCCAAGAACTGGGACTCCTGTTGGTGCCAGGTGCTCCACAAGTTCTGCGATGCGAGACCAATCGGCTTGACCTTCATACATCTGCTCTGCTGTACGCGCATGTAGCGCGACCCAGGCGACGCCGAGATCTGCTGCAGATTTCGCGGCATCTAAATAGGTGTGGTGATCACTATCGATGCCAACCCGCATCTTTACAGTTACTGGAATTCCATATTTAGCAGCAGCCTTTACCGATGACTCCACAATCGCGCTAAAGAGTTTGCGCTTATAGGGAAGCGCCGCTCCCCCACCGCGACGAGTAACTTTTGGAACGGGGCAACCAAAGTTGAGGTCGATGTGATCAGCTAAATCTTCTGCACCTAACAAATCAATCGCTTGTCCAACAACCGTCGGATCCACTGCATATAACTGCACTGAACGTGGAGTCTCTCCCACTCCCGGGGTAATCAAACGCATCGTCTCCGGATGGCGTTCTATAAGAGCGCGGGCGGTAACCATCTCTGAGACAAAGAGTCCTGCGCCTTGTTCGCGGCATAAGGTTCTAAAGGCCGAGTTGGTGATTCCGGCCATCGGAGCCAAGACGACCGGGGTATCCAAGATGACTTCATTATTCGCAAACTGCCCATTGTTAATGGGCAGGCGAAGTGGAGCAACCTTGGTGATCATGAATTAGGCCCCGAGTAGGCGAGGTGCGAGCCAGGCTTGCACCTGATCAATGCCGATGCGCTCTTGTGACATGGTGTCGCGATCGCGAATTGTGACGGCATTGTCATCGAGTGATTCAAAGTCGATGGTGATGCAATACGGAGTTCCGATTTCATCTTGGCGACGGTAGCGGCGACCAATAGCTCCAGCATCATCAAAGTCCACAGACCAGTTCTTGCGAAGTTCTGCGGCTAAGTCGCGAGCCTTGGGAGAGAGATCGGCGTTACGAGAAAGAGGAAGCACTGCAACCTTAATTGGTGCCAAGCGGTGATCGATCTTCATGACCGCGCGCTTCTCCATCTCACCCTTTGAGTTTGGAGCTTCATCTTCGGTAAATGCATCCATCATGAATGTCAAGGTGCAACGATCCACGCCAGCTGCAGGTTCAATCACAAATGGAGTCCAACGCTCATTCTTCTCTTGATCAAACCAAGATAAGTCCTTGCCTGAGGCAGCGCTGTGAGCCTTGAGATCGAAGTCGGTGCGTGATGCAATTCCTTCGAGCTCGCCCCATTCAGTTCCATTGAATTCAAATTTGTATTCAATATCAACGGTTCGCTTTGAGTAGTGAGATAACTTCTCTTTAGGGTGCTCAAATAGGCGAAGGCGATCTGGGTTAATTCCTAGATCGGTATACCAAGCCATGCGAGTATCAATCCAGTATTGGTGCCACTCTTCATCAGTTCCTGGAACTACGAAGTACTCCATCTCCATCTGCTCGAATTCACGAGTACGGAAGATAAAGTTACCTGGAGTGATTTCGTTACGGAAAGATTTTCCAATCTGACCAATTCCAAATGGTGGCTTCTTGCGCGATGTGGTCGCGACATTTTCAAAGTTAATGAAGATACCTTGCGCAGTCTCTGGGCGAAGGTAGGCAAGACCTGACTCATCTTCAACTGCGCCAAGAAAAGTCTTGAGCAGGCCAGAGAATTGGCGAGGAACAGTGAACTGACCCTTATTGCCACAGTTAGGGCAACCAATCTCCTCCATCGAAGTTGGCTTGCGCTTGTGCTTCGTCTCGAAGGCTTCTTCCAAGTGATCTGCGCGGTAGCGCTTATGACAGGCGGTGCACTCGGTGAGTGGATCGGAGAATGTTTCGATGTGGCCTGATGCCTGCCAGACCTCGGGTGCCAAGATCACGGATGAATCAAGACCGACAACATCTTCGCGGCCCTGCACCATGGACTTCCACCATTGGCGCTTCACATTGTTCTTAAGCTCGACTCCAAGGGGGCCGTAATCCCAGGCAGCGCG
>CANCUC010000105.1 GCA_947381255.1 Actinomycetota bacterium | reverse complement strand
ACTTTCAGAATATGTCCCACAGGAGTGCCGGGTGAAGCGGGATCAATACGAATCCAGGTATGAGGTGTGTACTCATACGAGTGTCCCGTGATCAAATCTTGTACGTTGAAGGAGCGCTCTTCGAGTCCGAGCTCAAAGAAGTTCCAATGAACAATCGTCTCTTGCGCATGAATTGGGTCGAGATTCACGATAACCAAAATCAGATTCTCACCTTCACGCTTTGAGTAAGCAATGATCTTCTCAGAATCAGTCGAATGGAAGCGGAGATTACGTAGGCGTTGGAGAGCCTTGTTATCTCGGCGGATCGTATTTAGGAGAGTCACAAAGGGAGCGAGTGTTGGCTTGGTCCAATCGCGAACCTTGATCTCGTACTTCTCCGAATCCAAATACTCTTCGGCGCCTTCACGAATTGGAATGTGCTCGTAGAGCTCATAGCCCGCGTACATTCCCCATGAAGGAGTTAGTGTTGCTGCTAATAATGCGCGCATCGCAAAGATCGAAGGTGCACCGCTTTGTAGGTGGAAAGGCAAGATATCTGGCGTATTTACCCAGAAATTAGGGCGGAAGAAGGCGCTGGTCTCTTGAGCAACTTCAGTCGAATAAGTAGTTAGCTCGTGCTTGGTGGTGCGCCAAGTAAAGTATGTATAGGACTGTTGGAATCCAGCTTTGCCGAGTGCATGCATCATCGCAGGGCGAGTGAATGCTTCAGAGAGAAAAACAACTTCTGGATGCTCGCGATTAATGCGGTTAATCAACTCATGCCAGAACTGCACCGGTTTTGTGTGTGGGTTATCAACTCTAAATATCTTTACGCCCTTTGAGATCCAAAGAGATAAGACTCGGTATGACTCTTTGAGCATTCCCTCATAATCTTTATCGAAATTAATTGGATAAATATCCTGATACTTCTTTGGGGGATTCTCCGCGTATGCAATCGTTCCATCTTCGCGGATCGTGAACCACTCGCGATTGGTTTTTGCCCATGGATGATCAGGGGAGCATTGCAACGCGAAATCCATGGCAATCTCAATATTGAGCTTGGTCGCTTCCTTCACAAAGTGTTCGAAATCTTTCATCGTGCCAAGCTCGGGATTGATGCTGTCGTGGCCACCATCAGCATTTCCAATCGCCCACGGAACACCCGGGTCAGTTGGAGTTGGTGTCAGCGTGTTGTTGCGTCCCTTGCGAAATGAATATCCGATCGGGTGAATCGGTGGCAGATAGAGAACATCAAATTTCATATCTGCAACGCGCTTGAGTGATTTCTCGGCGGTCTTAAATGTTCCGCTCACGATGCTGCCATCGCTCTTTAATACTGCGCCCTCACTGCGGGGGAAGAACTCATACCAGGCACCGATCAGCGCGCGATCTGGCTCTGCATAAATTGGGAAGAGCGCGGTACGAGAAGAGAGTGTGCGATCTGGGCTCAACGCTTCGATATAGAAATGCCAGACACCAACGGACGTTGGACGAAGATCTGCTTCATAGCGATCAGTCCCCGGCCAATATTCACGCATACCCACACGATTTGTTTCGACACCAGTTGGGTTCACCAAGACAGCTTCGACTACAAGTCCATCATGGCCCTCGCGAATTACCGTCGCGCGAACATTGATCGCTTCATCGCTAATTGCCTTTGCGGGAATTAACTCATCGCCATAATGCACGACAGGTGAAACATCGAATATGGGAAAGCGATTTTCCATGTCCGAAACCCTACCCGTTGAGGTTGGTCATCACGTGCTTGATTCGGGTGTAATCCTCAAATCCGTAGGATGAAAGATCCTTGCCATAACCAGAGTGCTTGAATCCACCGTGTGGCATCTCTGAAACAAAAGGAATGTGGGTGTTAATCCAGACCACGCCGAAGTCCAGCGCCTTGGACATACGCATTGCGCGTCCATGGTTTGTGGTCCAGACACTCGAGGCCAAACCATATGGAACACCATTAGCAAACTTCACTGCCTCTGCCTCATCGCTAAATTTCTGAACTGTGATGACGGGACCAAAGATCTCACTCTGAGCCAACTCATCATCCTGCTGGACTCCAGCGATAACTGTTGGGGTGAAGAAGTAGCCAGCGCGATCAACGACTGACCCACCAGCAACAATCTCGGCGTGTGATGGCTTGCGATCCATAAATCCTTTAACGCGAGCTAATTGGTTGGCGTTGTTAAGAGGACCGTAGAGAACATCTTCACCAGGTGCACCGGTCTTAATCTCATTCGTTGCTTGTTCGGCAAGGAGCGCGACAAACTTCTCGTAGACCTTATCCTCAACAAGGACGCGAGTAGCAGCGGTGCAATCTTGACCAGCATTGAAATAACCAGCGAGCGCAATTGCCGCAGCTGCAGCTTCAAGGTCAGCATCACCAAAGACAACAACAGGAGCCTTGCCACCAAGTTCTAGGTGTACGCGCTTCAAGTCGCTGCTGGCAGATTTAGCGACCTCCATACCTGCGCGAACAGAACCAGTAATGGAAACCATTGCGGGAATATCGTGCTCGACGAGAAGACGACCGGTATCGCGATCTCCCGTAACGACGTTGAATACGCCTGCAGGTAAGAACTCAGACATAACTTCCGCCATAAAGACGGTTGAGGCTGGTGTTGTATCACTTGGCTTTAAGACCACAGTATTTCCTGCCGCAATAGCAGGAGCCCACTTCCAGACCGCCATCATCATTGGGTAATTCCATGGAGTTACTTGGGCGCAGACCCCGATTGGTTCGCGGCGAATGAAGGAGGTCATTCCGCGCATATATTCACCGGCAGATTTTCCTTCGAGGTGGCGAGCTGCCCCAGCGAAGAATCGAATCTCGTCGATCATTGGTGGAACTTCTTCAGAGAGCGTTAATCCGATTGGCTTTCCGGTGTTCTCGGATTCGATCGCCACAATCTCATCAGCCCGTGATTCAAGAGCATCTGCAATTTTGAGAAGAGCGCGTTGACGCTCAGCGGGAGTGGTCTCGCGCCACTCTTCAAAGGCGGTTGCCGCAGCTTTGAGCGCTTGATCAACATCGGCCGCTCCAGAGAGCTGGGCGGTGGCGTATGCCTGTCCGGTTGATGGATTGATGATTTCGGAGGTTTGGCCGGAGCTAGAAGGTGTTGATGATCCGGCGATAAAGTTGTTGAGGCTTTTCATGCCCACACTCTATCCCCGGCGTAAACGAACTCCCAAGAGGTACATCTTGCAGCCGAGGCAGTAGCCAAATGCTGAGTTTAAGAATGCGGCAAATAGGGCAAAAGAGGTAGCGATGGTGAAAAGCGGCCAGGTATGAGTCAGTGCGCCAACGGTCGCCAAGAGAGCAAAGATGAACCCTACGAGTTGTGCGAATTGTGGAGGGCGAACATCCTCCGAGTCGAAGGTCTTTGAGAGGCGGGGCTGAACAAAGCGCTTATAGAGCCAGGCATAAGGAGATTTAGGAGGACCAGCAAAAGCGCCGATTCCAAATTGTACGAGTTGAAGTGCAATCACAATTTGAGAGCGAGTGATCAAGGCGATGACCAAAACTATTGCTGTAAGTCCCGCTGACCAACGTGGGCCACGTGCATCAATCATCTTTCAGCCTTCCTAGACTCTCGCTAAATTATTGAGTGCGGTAACTACTTGATCGCGCTTTGGTGCACCAACCGCACGAGCAATCTCTTTACCTTGCGCATTTAAAAAGAGTGTTGTTGGAGTCTGTCGAATATCTAAACGACGAACTAAATCCAAATGACTCTCTGCATCAACTTCAACGTGCTTAATCTTTGGATAGTGTGAAACAACTGATGAGAGCGTGCTTCGCGTTGCACGGCACGGAGTACAAAATGCACTTGAGAACTGCAAGATAGTTGCGTGCTCTCCGAG
>CANCUC010000104.1 GCA_947381255.1 Actinomycetota bacterium | reverse complement strand
TATTGAATTACCAGAAACTTCTATTGGAAAAGCAGATCGCGCCACATTATCGAAGAGATTTGAGATGATTCGTCCATGAGTTCATTAAATACCTGGGTTGCTGGCGCCCGTCCACGCACCCTTCCTGCCGCGGTTTCACCTGTTCTGGTGGGAACCGCCTTGATTCGACGCGACCATCATGGAATCAATTATTTAAATGCGCTCCTAGCTTTGCTGGTTAGTTTGCTTCTTCAAATCGCAGTGAATTTCGCGAACGACTACAGCGATGGAATTCGTGGCACAGATGATGTTCGAGTTGGACCTATCCGATTAGTTGCGTCGGGGCTGGCTTCTGCCGCAGCAGTAAAGCGCGCAGCGTTCACCTGCTTTGGTGCGGCTGGAATTTTTGGCCTGGTTCTAGCAGCACGAGTTTCGTGGTGGTTAGTGCTTGTCGGCGCAGTAAGCATGATCGCCGCCTGGACATATACCGGTGGAAAGCGTCCATACGGATATGCAGGCTACGGCGAAATATCGGTCTTTCTCTTCTTCGGTGTTGTTGCAACGGTTGGAAGTTATCTCGCCCAATCTCACAAAATCACCTGGCAGAGCCTGCTTGTCTCTATCCCAGTAGGAGCACTCTCTTGCTCTCTCTTGGCGATTAATAATCTCCGCGACCTACCTAAAGATGCACTCGTCGGAAAGAAGACCCTTGCCGTGCGGCTTGGAGATTCGAGAGCGCGTATTGGCCTGATTGCCCTTCTTCTTGGAGCACAGATTTCAGCGCTAGTGGCTGCAGTCATTACTCCATGGACCTTGATTACTGTGATCTTTCTTCCCATAACTTTGCAGATCATTTCGGGAATCAGAGCCGGCGCAAGCGGGGCGCAATTGATTCCTATGCTTGGAAAAGTTGGAAAGTTGCAGTTATTTCTCTCCACAGCCCTGGCAATCGCACTTCTTCTTTAACGAGTAAACTCATTTCCATGCTTGATGTTCTGATCTTTGTTGCCGGCACCGCGTTATGGCTCTATGGCCTCATCGATTGCGCGAGAACCGAGCAAGAGTCTGTTCGGATTCTTCCAAAGTGGGCATGGCTCATCATCGTGATTATTTTCGGCTCCTTTGGCGCACTGGCCTGGTTACTTGCAGGACGTCCAAAGCGAATTGCTGCGCCACGACTTCGTAGCAGCAGAGTAATTCCGCCAGATGATAATCCGGAGTTTCTTAAGAACCTTTAATTCTTACAGGGTTGGATTTTAGAGCCCGGAGTATGTGTGTAATCCAGTTCCCCAGATATTTACCCAGATGTAGTTAAAGAGGAATGTCGAACCAGCAAAAATACATAACCATGCTGCGCGGCGTCCGCGCCAACCGACAGTTACACGTGCGTGGAGATAAGCCGCATATGCAACCCAGGTAATAAATGCCCAGGTCTCTTTAGGGTCCCAACTCCAGTACTTGCCCCAGGCAGATTCTGCCCAGATAGCTCCTGCGATAACTGCAAAGGTCCACAGTGGAAAGACGAATGCAACGAGGCGATAAGAGAGCTGATCAAGCGCATCGAGAGTAGGAATTTTCTTCGCCCACTGCGGCCGTTCGCCCTTGAGCTCGTAACGCTCCATCACTAAAAATGTTGCTGCAACTAAGTTTGCAACCAAGAAAACGCCACCGGAGATAATCGCCGCAAGGACATGGATTGCCAGCCAAGGAGATTTAAGAGCTGGAACCAGAGGAGCACTCGGACGATACAGAACAGTAATGGCGGTTCCTAGTGTGAGAAGCACTGAAATCGAAACCGGCAACCCGAGCCAACGCACCTTGTACTTTGCAAATGCAAAGAGATAAGCAGCTGAGAGCATTAGCGCCCCGGTAATTGAAAATTCATACATATTGCCCCACGGCACCCGATGAGCCGATAGACCTCGAGTTAGATCTGCAACGACGAGACCTGCAGTTCCTAAGATCATCATGGCCGTGCCCAAACGACCGGCGCGATCAGTTCTGCTGAAATCGAATTGGGTCTTATCGTCTGAATCAGTATTTTTCACAGACCAGGAAACTTCAAAGGCGTGAGCTAAGAATGCAATTGTAAAAATAGCAAGACAGGCGTAAATCGCATCGTTGGAAAAGTATGCGAGAGTGCTTGATGACATTATTTTTCGCCTTCCTCTAGCGCCTGCGTTAGCGCCATCAGTTCTGCTTCCAAGCCAGGAATTCCATTCTTGGCTAGACCCGCAATTTCAACACTCTCACCCACCTTTACCCAAATTCGGCGCTGGCGTGTGAAGAGTGAGATGAGTAACCCTAAGATGGCGAAGAGCGCACCAAAGAGTGCGTACATCTTCCCAGGGTCATCAACAATCTGCAGGTTGACCCATGACTTCCACCCATCGAATGTGATGGTTCCGTAACCAAAATCATATGTACTCCCCAGCGTCAGAGCTTTGAGACCAATCTTGCTCATCTGAGAAGTATTAAGTGAGTAGACAGATTGTGGTGTCCCTGAATCAAGCCCGAGATTGCCCTTCCAAGCCGAGAGCACCAAGCGAGGATCTAACACCTCGGGATATGTAGAGAAGATTCCACGTGAAGCGCTACTTGTGGCAGTCGGAATAAATGAAGCGATAAATCCAATTTGCGGCACCATATCTGGAACTTTGATCGCACCGAGTGAACTCAAATTGCCATCTTGTGGCAAGAAGATAACGGCGCCTTTAAAGGTCACATGACCTGACTTATCTTTAATTGTTACAAAAGGCGAATAACCATTCGCTTGCAAATAAACCTTTGTGCTTCCCACAGTCCAAGGCGTGTTCACCTTAATGATTACTTTTTTCGCTGCTGCACCTATCGGATTTGAAATCTCGGTCGATAAAACATAATTACTAGGTTGACCGGTAACTGGGTCATATGAGGCGACAAAGTTTTTCACGGTTAACGCGAAAGGTGGAAGTGAACCTTGCCCCTGAAACTTTCCATATGAGATGTTGTCATAGGAAGTAGGAGTGTTGATGAAACGATCACCAACATTCAAAATCGCTTCGCCCTTCATCCCGAAGAGTGAACCGAGTGCAACTCCAACCAATATCAAGATGAGGGAGAGGTGGAAGAGTAAATTTCCAGTCTCGCGGCTATACCCCTTTTCCGCTGAGATAGAACCTTCTTCAACCCGAATCCGGTAGCGATGTGATTTCAGCCAGCGGCGCGCCTCTTCGATTGCCGTGGCGGATTCTGTCGCGACTACGCGATAACCCTCCATCCGATCCAAGTTGCGCGGAGTGAGGGGAGGAACTTTTCCAATCGCCTTGAGGTGTGTGATCGTGCGAGGCAGAACGCATCCAATAAGTGAGATGAAGAGCAGCAAGTAGATTGCGCTAAACCATGGTGAGGCATACACGTTAAAGAGGTGGAGGCGATCCATCCATTTTGCAAGTGTTGGATCACTCGTGAAGTAGGAATCAACTTTCTGTGGATTTTGATTGCGCTGCGGGAAGAGCGAACCAGGGATTGCCGCAACTCCAAGGAGCATCAACAAAATAAGTGCGGTACGCATGCTTGTGAGCTGTCTCCACGCCCAGCGAAGGAGCGCAATGAAACCAAGTTCAGGCGCAGATCCCGTTGAATTCTTCTCGCTCATCAGACCACCGGCACAAAACTTGAGATTGAAGCGCGCAATGAATTAATCAGACTCCCCCAAAGACCGGTAGCTTGCAAGAAGCCAATGATAATAAGAAAGACTCCACCGAAGATGGTGAGCAAATTTCCATGCGATGAGAGGAATCGGCGAAGCTTGGCAGATTGATCGAAAAATAAACCGACGGCGATAAAGGGCACTCCGATTCCAAAGCAATATCCAACGCTTAGGAGTGCACCGCGAAGAGCGCTTGAACTTTGGAAGGAGAGCGCTTG
>CANCUC010000103.1 GCA_947381255.1 Actinomycetota bacterium | reverse complement strand
CAACAAGAGCCTCGGAAACATAAGCGTCCTAAGCGACCAATGATTTTCTGGGTCATGGGATTACTTGGAATGTCAGCTTCGATCGGTGAAGGTTCGGCCGGCGACTGGGGAGGAATTCTTGCGCGCGATACCTTCCACGCCTCGCCTTTCGTTCGAACCATTCCTTATATTGCTTTCTCAATCACGATGGTTACCGGTCGCTTCTTAGGTGATCGCCTCGCTCATAAATTTGGACCAGGCAAGTTGCTCTTCTTCGGCGGACTCTTTGCAGGATTTGGATTGAGCACCGGTCTTATCATCGGTGGAATCGGTGGAGAAATCTTTGGGTGGACTTTCCTTGGAGTCGGAATGTGCATCGTTATCCCAATGATTTATAGCGAAGCGGGAACTATTGCGATTCACAAATTCCCTGGAACGATTGCGCCTTCAGAAGCGGTTGCGACCGTCTCAGGTATTTCCTACTTTGGTTTCGTTGTTGGTCCCCCAATAATGGGTTACATCTCAGAGCTCATTACATTGCGTTGGGCGATGCTGGTGCCAGCCGGTTTAGGTTTAGCTCTCGCAGCTGGCTCTCGCTACATTATTGCCCAAGAGAAATAAGCTTCTCTTTATCAACTTCCTTCAATCGAGGTTTACCGAGCGCTTCACCTGCGGCAACTTCAGCTGTATTAATCTTTGACCACGCTACTTGATCAATAATGCTTTTAGCTTGTGGAAGTACGACGGTGATATCCCCGCCATTCTTTGGTTCTGGGCTTAGATCTTCAATCAAGAGTTTTACGACATCTGAAGCATCGCTCTTGTTAGTACCAATTACTCCTGACGGCCCGCGCTTGGCCCATCCCACCGTGTAGATATTTGTGCCGAGGACTCGGCCATTATCGTTTTCTACCTTGCCATCGCGGAAAGAAATTCCCTTGATAGGTAAGGCGTGATACCCAATTGCAGAGATAACTAGGTTGGTCTTAACGGAGTATGTCTCACCCGTATCAACTACCTTGCCATCTTTAATCCCGTTGACACCAAACACAATTTCTTCAACCTTGCCTTCACCCTTTATCTCCTTCGGCGTGGATAGGAATCGGAACTCCATCACCCGTTCGTGGCCTGATTGTGGGTTCTCGGCAATCAAGCGCCAGGCCTCTAAGTTCGAAGCGAGTTGCTTATCAATTTCCCCGGCTGCAGATGCACGCTGATTCGCTGATTGAACAGCCTCGTTATCAATGATGACATCTGTATGTTCAAGTTTAGGAAGTTCGCGTAATTCAGGAGCAGTGAAAGCAGCATGCTCCACCCCGCGACGGCCCATGATGTAGACCTTACGAATTTTGCTGGCGTGTAGAGCTTTCAAAGCATGCTCGGCGGTATCGGTTACATCTAATTCAGAAGGTTCAAGTGCCAACATCCGTGCACAGTCCATCGCTACATTTCCTGCACCGATAATCACGGCGGTATCGCCATCGAGTGGGACTTCCACTCCAACATAATCTGGATGTCCGTTATACCAAGGAACAAATTCCGCAGCAGAGATCGAACCCGGTAAGTCTTCCCCAGGGATTCCTAATTTCTTTCCCAGATTAGAGCCGGTGCACATGACCACCGCGTCATAGCGTGGGCAGATCTCTTCTATATCTAGATCGCTTCCAACTTCAACATTTCCAAAGAGGCGGAAGTTTGGTTCAGAGGCCACCTTCTCAAATACCTTTGAGACACTCTTAATCTTTGGGTGATCGGGTGCTACACCTGAGCGAACTAATCCCCACATAGTTGGGAGGCGTTCAAACATGTCGATAGAGAAAGAGAGCTCGTTACTCTGAGAGTTCTGTAGAGCTTGCGCGGTGAAATAACCCGCAGGTCCGGCACCAATAATTGCGATCTTGTAATGCGGCACGGGATCCTCTTTCAGATTGAACTGACGACTGCTGACTTTACAGGTTCTGCGCGTAGTATGACCGTCTGTCTATTTAAAAGGAAGATTATGATTCGCAAAATTTCACTCTCTGTTCTCGCTTTTTCACTTCTCGCCGCTGGCCTTGCAACTGCCCCTGCCTCACAGGCAGCAGCCGGTTCTTGCTCCTCCATCACCAGGGCACTCGTCGTAGCCGATGGCTACAAGAACGCCACTGCTCCAAAGATCACTCCATACAACTTCGCAAATACCTCGGCAAATGAAGCCAATGCTCTCGGTACCACAATTGATTTTGGAGCGAAAGCTCTCGTAGTTGGTTGCGTTAGTCCAGCAGATATCGCCAAATACGCTGGCTCAATGAAGTCAATGACCGCAACTCAATATCTCGCATCTGTTGTTAAGGCATCTGCCGGCGCGATGAAGAAGACACCTGTTGGTGGTGTTGCTGATTATCTTGATTTTGGTAATGGTAAGGAAGATGGCGTTGGTTCAACGTCGAAGGCGGGAAGTCTCCGTCTTGATGCTTGGGTTGCAGGGAAGTATGTAATCCTTACATTCTCCGCACCGGCTGTAGCAACTCCTCCAGCTGCCCTACTCGCATTTATCAAGTCAACGCAGAGCGTTCTCAAGTAACTCACTCAATTAAAAACCCCACCTCAGAGTTGAGGTGGGGTTTTTAGTTTCTAATTACTATTAAGCAACTCGCTCTTTCAAACTAAGAGCAGACATAAATGCTTCTACCACTTCGGCTTTGCTCCAAGGGGTAGGAGCTTGCGTGATGAAGTAATCTTCAAGAGCAATATCTGCCAAGTTATCAATATCTGCTTCAACAAATCCAAGGCTTGAGAGCACTGGGAAGTTAAGCTCAGCAAGAATCTTGCGAACCGCATTCACCGCGCGTGATCCATCCTTGCTGCCATCCTCTGGCGCACCCATCGCATCTGCAACGCGCTCCATCTTCGCTGGAACTACCTTCGCTTCGCGAGTAAGAGTTTCGACAAGAACAAGTCCAATAGTGAGCCCGTGTGGCACATGCTTGAGTCCACCGATCGCTTGGCCGAGTGAATGCTCAGCGGTGCAATCTGAAATATTCATGGTGAGACCAGCCATCATGGATCCTGCTGCCATACCTTCGCGGGCAGCCTTATTATTTCCATCTTTGTAGGCACCAACCAGAGCTGGGGTCATCATGCGAATTGCCTCATAGCCAATCGCATCACCAATTGGTGTGCTGCACTTTGCGATGATCCCAGCGATTGCTTGTGCGAGCGCATCAATCCCAGTGTTAGCAGTCATTGAAGGTGGCATGGAATAAGTGAGTACTGGATCAACAATTGCGTACTGTGCGCGGAGATTTCCGTTTGCAATACCGGCTTTGCGACCGGCGGCTGGGTCGGAGATAACCGATCCACCAGAGACTTCAGAGCCTGTTCCAGCTGAAGTTGGAAGCGCGATCAAGGCGACGTTTGGCGTTGGGTAGACAGGCGCACTTGCTTGGAACTCACGGAATGAAACTCCGAGCTGACCACAAAGCCGCGCAGCCTTAGCGGTGTCAATGACCGAACCTCCACCCAACGCAACGACAGCCTCCGCACCTGATGCGACTAACGCACGAGTGGCATCATCGACCATATCGATTGTTGGTTCGCCAGCTGGCTTCTCAAAGACAGTGACAGTCAATCCGGTCGTAGCTATGAGGTTATCCATACAAGCCTTCGCCGCTGGATTGAACTTCTCAATTCCCTCATCAACCATCAAGAAAACTTTTGTGGCGCCACATTCTGCAACGACATCTGGAAGCAGGAGCGCCTTTCCTTCACCGAAACGAACCTTTACGGGCAGGTGATTATTGAAGGCATCAATGTTTTCCATGTGTGCTCCTAGTCAGAGGGCTAATTTCAGATCTCTTGCAATAACGCCATTTTAGGGGGCGATTGGACTCTTAAGACAGTCCAAAACCTCCATCGGCAGCGAGCGTGACTCCAT
>CANCUC010000102.1 GCA_947381255.1 Actinomycetota bacterium | reverse complement strand
CCATCGGATTCTTACCTTCAATGAGAAGATGGAAAATCCTCCAACAAACGTCATCAATGCCGGTTGCTACATCTTTAATCGATCCATATTCGAGAGAATCCCAGATGGTCGGGTAGTAAGTATTGAACGCGAAACCTTCCCTGACCTACTGGCCGAAGGGGCGAGCGTTTCTGGCTACTTAGATTCCTCATATTGGCTGGATATCGGCACCCCGGGCGCTCTTTTGGCGGCCACTCGGGATCTGATTTCAGGGCAGGCCCAATCCACGGCGTTCGATGAGTTACTTGTAACCGGCGCATATCACCGCCTGGATGGTTCATTGATCTCCAGCACCGCTTCAATAGGTCAGGAAGCGCAGATCCGTAACGGTTCACTCATAAGTCATGGAGCTGAAATTGGGGCGGGGGCGATTATTGAGGGATCGGTAATTGGAACCGATACTCGAATTGGAGCGAAAAGCCAACTCGTGAATACCTTTGTAGCTGCAAATAGCGAGATTCCTACTGGTTTTATAGCCTCCGGGCAATTTTTCGGCTTTTCAAGAAAAAAATAATCTCCCTGGACTTGACTCTAAGTAATAACACGCGTGTAATTCACCCAAGCCGCATTTAATCTCTAGCTATGCGCCGAAGAGTTTGAGGAGTTCGTATGTCAGATCGCCAGATCGCACCTCAGGGAGATTTTGCAATGGGTGGTCTAACAAATATTGGCAATTCTGGCTCTGGAAACCCAGACCTCTCCTGGCAGGAGCGCGCCCTCTGCGCCCAGACTGACCCCGAGGCCTTCTTCCCAGAAAAAGGTGGATCTACGCGTGAAGCTAAGCGGGTCTGCCTCTCATGTGATGTTCGATCTGAATGCTTGGAATACGCTCTAGGTCATGACGAGCGCTTTGGAATTTGGGGAGGCCTCTCCGAGAGAGAGCGTCGTCGCCTCAAGCGCCGCTCGGCTTAATTCAGACACTCACTTCCCTAAGGGTGCCAAGTAATGGCCGCGCAAACTCCACTTCACCCATCCTCACATGATGTAGACCTCTCAAAATTTTTCGTCACAGCAATTGTTGTTACGCACGATGGCGCCACCTGGCTTCCTGAAGTTATCGCCGCGCTCTCCTCACAAACACGGCGCATTGATCGCATCATCGCTGTTGACACCGGCTCCCTTGATGCCTCTCCAAAGCTTTTACGGGCAGCGGGAATTACTTATATCTCTGCAGATCGTGAAATTGGATTTGGCGATGCGATTGAAGTTGCACTCGAGCACTCACCAAAATTGCACGATCCGATTGATGCGGCAAATGAATGTCTCTGGTTTATTCACGATGACTGCGCGCCAGCAAAAGATGCACTACAACTACTTTTAACTGCGCTGCATGAACGACCACAAGTAGTTATCGCAGGTCCAAAGTTATTGGGTTGGTATGACCGCGATCATCTCTTAGAAGTTGGAGTTTCGATTGCACCAAACGGTGCTCGCTGGACAGGCCTTGAGCCACGCGAACAAGATCAAGGTCAGCATGATGAGATTAAGGAAGTTCTCTCTGTAAGTACTGCAGGCATGTTGGTTCGTCGCGCGGCCTTTGAGGAGTTAGGTGGACTTGATCCTAACCTCGCACTTTTTAGAGATGATGTTGATTTAGGGTGGAGAGCGCGCGTAGCTGGATTCGGCGCTGTCTGCGTTGGTTCGGCAAGCGCATTTCATGCCGAGGCATCTGCAAGTGAACGCCGAATTGTGGATGTATCAGAAGCCTTCCTTCATCGCCCGCTCTTACTTGATCGCAGAAATGCCGCTTACGTAATCCTTGCAAATGCATCGTGGTGGATGCTGCCTTGGCTTACCGTCCAACTCATTGGCACAAGCTTGCTCCGCGTAATCTTTGATCTGCTCGCAAAGTTGCCGGGCTATGCGGGTGATGAAATTGCCGCCGTTGCACTCTTGATCATCCACCCCACTGACCTCATCAAGGCGCGACGTGCGCGACGCAAGAAACGCCTCCTAACCCCTGCCGTTGTTTCGCCCTTCATTCCTCCGCGCGGAAGCCAAATTCGAGCAGGACTCGATCGGGTTTCAAATACCATTGCATTGAAATTAAAAGGAGTACAGATTGAGCAACCAACAGATGTTGCTCTCTCATACTCAGATCTTGGAGTGATGAGCGAAGATTTTGATGAGCCAGATTTTGCTCCACCTGCAAAGAAGTCACTCTTTCGTGGAATTGTGCGCCGCCCAGATTCACTCGCCCTGATCGCCATAATTTTCTTATCACTCATCTCAGCCCGCGCCAGATTCGGTTCGCTCTCTGGTGGTGCACTTGGTTTCCTTCCAAGCAGCGGAATAGATCTACTTCGCAATTACGCGCAAGCCTGGCATCTAGTAGGACTAGGTTCGGCCGTGGCTTCTCCTCCTTGGATGCCGGTTGTTGGAATCGCCTCTTTGCTAACCCTCGGCCACTTATCTCTCTTTGTAACTTTGCTCTTCCTTTTAACTCCACCTCTGGCATTTATTATCTTCGTGAATTCACTTCGCCGTATTGGCATTCCAGAGGGAATGTCCACCTTCGGGGGATTGATTTATGTGCTCACTCCACTCTTGTGGAGTTCACTCAATCAAGGTCGAATAGATATATTGATCCTGTACCTCTTCGCGCCGCTATTTATTTTCTTAAAACCTCTGATGCTCAACATCACAGAGATAACATGGCGACGCATATTCTCCTTGACTCTTCTCGTAACTCTGGTCTGTACCTTCTCTCCTCTACTTCTCGCTGCGTGGCTGCTCTTTCACATCACCAAGTTGGTCACGGTCGCCGTCAAAGTATTTCGCTCCTCCGATAGGAGTGCTGGTTGGATTGATTTAATGGAGAGTGATGCATTCGCTCCCATTAATCGACGAGTTGCCGTTGTTCTAACCTCATTTTTACTCTCTCTCCCGTGGTCCCTTGGAGCTCTAATCCACCCCACACAGTTCTTGCTCGCTCCTGGAATTCCATTACCTAATGGCGGCACTCTTCAAACTCTTCTCAGTAATCCTGGAGGCGCGGGCTCTCCGCCGTGGTGGGTAATCACCCCCGTTCCCTTCTTCCTACTCTTTAGCTTCTTCGTGCGCTCTATGCGTAGATCATCCCTAATTAGCGCGTCGGTCTTAGCTGTTGCGATATTGCTCAACGATTTTCATATTCCTGGGCACGGAGCATCTGAGCCGGTCTTCGTTGGTACGGCCTTTCTCATCATCACCGTTGTATTGGTTCCACCCATGCTTGTTGTGATTGGAAATGTGGTTCCGAACCTTCGGATTCGCAACTTGGGTTTGGGCCATTTTGCTATTGCAATTGCCACCATAGTTACGATTCTCAGCACGACAGTCATGGCGGGATGGGTCTTTATCGGCCAATCAACCTCGCTCGTTCAATCGGATCAAGTAGATGTCGTTCCTGCCTTCGTTTCAGCGCTAGCGCAGAGTCCGGCGAAACCTAAGACCCTCGTACTCTCATCAACTTCGAACTCCACGACCTTCTTTATCTCTCGTGGCAATCCCTTAACACTTGGCGATGCTGATGTTGCTACTGCAACTCCTCCGCAAATTATTAACGCTGTGAGTGAATTAGTTGCGGGTAGCGGCCTTACATCGGCAAAGGTGATGGGAAGTTTTGGAATTCAATACCTATTTTTACGCGCGCCGGTAACTCAAGAGTTGGCGCGAGTTATTGATGGAGTGGGCGGGTTCTCACGAATGTCGGCTACCCAAATCGGAATCGTCTGGCGCATCATTGGATCTTCACCTCGAGTAGTTCTTCTCAATAAAGTTGGCAAGAGTGAAATGATTCCCGCCGGTGATGTTGGGGCCCTTGGAGTAACAACGAGTGCGGGAACAGTAACTCTCCCAGAGAAGTATGACCGCGGTTGGCGCTTGATATTAAATGGCG